>CALUUL010000009.1 GCA_944323945.1 Candidatus Gastranaerophilales bacterium | reverse complement strand
AGAGAAAAAGCTAAGTATGCTAATATTATTGTCAATGTAAGAATTGAATCAGTAATGCTTAGCGATTTATATAATCCGCAAAGTATTCCTCAATGTGCAATAATTGCATATGGAACAGCAGTAACATATGAAAAAGAACAATAATTACGAAAATCAACTTGCATTAATACAAGAAGATAATATAAATGTAAGTACTACAAACGAAGGCAAGGATTTTTTAATTCTTTTATCTGGTATTGTAGGTATTGTATTAGCATTCCTTTTTTCTTTCAGTTTTTTATCATCAATATATATTGATAGAATGCCGGTTGAAACTCAATTAAAAATAGAATCACTATTTTCTGTTAAGCAACATATAAAGACAGATAATAAATATAATAAGAAAATAGCACAATTAAACCATTTGAAAAAACTAATAATTAAAAATGACAAAAATCTTCAAAATAAATCAGAATTTAATATTAATATATTAACTGATAATGAAATAAATGCGATGATTTCACCTGATGGAAGCATTATATTTACATCAGGTATTATAGAAAAGAACCTTACAGAACAAGAACTTGCCTTTGTGATGGCTCATGAATTAGGACATTATGCCCATAGAGATCATTTAAAAACAATAAGTAAACAAGTTGGAATAATTGCATTATGTTTAATAACAGGTCAAAGTAGTCATATGCAAAGTATTGTTCAAGGAATTTCCGAAACAGAATTTTTATCTCACTCCAGAAAACAAGAAAAAGAAGCAGATTTATATGCTAGTAGAATGTTAATAAAATTATATGGTACAAATAACGGTGGTAAAAACTTTATAAAAAGACTTAAAGATAATGAAAAAACACCTGAATTTTTCAGTTATTTTTCAACTCACCCATCTTGGGAAGAAAGATATCAATTATTAGAAACACAATAAAATTATTATGTTAATATAAATATATGAGTCCAAACTTTTATAAAAAAATTCTAATAATCAGAACAGGTGCTATTGGTGATGTAGTTCATACATCTGCTTTAGTTCAATCGATAAAAGAAATTAGTCCCGAAACAGAAATTCATTATTTATCTAATAAAATGCTGGAATTTATGTTCAAGGAAAATCCTGATATTACTAAATTTATTGACTTAAATCCGAAATTCAAACTATTTTCTTCATACACAATGGATATAGCAAAATTACTAAAGAATGAAAAATATGATTTAGTAATAAATCTTCAGCCTTCTTTAAAAATTAGAGTTCTTGTTCATTTAGCAGGCATAAAAGAAGAATTAGTATATAAAAAAGACTTTAATATTCATGCCGTAACCAATTTCTGGCAAACAGGATTAAAAGCATTTCCAAATATAAAAAAACCAGAGCACTTAAAACTTTATCTTGAGAAAAAGGTTATTGATGAAGCAAAGAAAAAATTAGAAAATTATAAAAGACCTTTTATTGTAATAAATGCAGGCGGTATTTTTTCAAAAAGACAAGGCAGAACTTACCCGATTGATAAATGGGTTGAATTAGGTAATAAACTTCAAGATAAATATAACGGGACAATAATTCTAAATGGATCGAAAGAAGATAAAGATTTTCTTCAGCCTCTTAATAAAATCAAAAACTCTGTGAACTATATAGGTGAACTAAAGCTTGAAGATTCTTGCGGAATAATTTCTCAAGCAGATTTAATGATATCAGGTGATTCAGGTCCCTTACATATTGCAACAGCACTAGGGGTAAAATCAATTGGTTTATATGGCTCCATGCCTATCGAAAGAACAGGATGTTATTCTAACGGTATAAATATTGCTTCCAAAAAAGACTGTGTACCTTGTAATCGAAGAAAATGTAAATACCTAAAAGGAACAAACAAAATATATGCTCCTTGTATGGAAGAAATCAGCGTTGATTCAATTTTAAACCAAATTTCTTTATAAAAAATGAACAAAAGAATTTTAAGTTATTGATCAATTGTTCTTATAGGTTTACAAGGATTACCGACCGCTAAAGTATTAGCAGGAATATCTTTAACAACAACACTTCCAGCACCAATAACAGCATTATCACCTATAGTAACACCTGGCAAAACAGTAACACTTCCACCAAACCAAACATTATTACCTACTGTAATAGGCATCGCTTTTTCTAAATATGAATTACGAGTCTTTGCATCCATAGGATGAATTGGTGTATAAAAACTACAATTAGGACCAATAAAAACATAATCACCAAACTTCACTTTTGCACAATCTAAAATAACACAATTATGGTTCATATAGAAATTTTCACCAACTTCAATATTATATCCGTAATCACAATAGAATGATGATTCAACAGTAATTTTTTCACCGGTTTTACCAAAAATTTGTTTTATTAAATCAAGTCTTTCTTTTTCCATAGAAGAAGGTAATGCATTATATTTAAAACATAAATCTTTAACCCTTATTCTATCCATTGTAAGCTGTTCATCTTTTACAGGATTATAGTATTCACCATTAATCATTTTTTCTTTTTCACTCATAAATAAAACCCCTAATATAATATATGATAAGAAGATTATATTCGAAAAAATAATATTATCTCAAGTTTTTGGACATTTTTGAGTTAAACTAATAATGTTACAGATTAGCGAGGTAGAAATGAAAAAACTGATATTTTCTCTTATACTTTCATTTACCCTATTAATGAATGCAAATATCTGCTTTGCGAACCATAATACAGAAAATATCACTGCAGATGAAGCACTGGAAAAATTAATAAAAGGGAATGAAAGATTTGTAGAATTAAAAGAACAACATCCTGATTCTGATAAAAAAAGAAGAAAGGAAATGTTAAAAGGACAGCATCCTTTTGTAGTAATACTTTCTTGTTCTGATTCAAGAGTACCACCCGAACTGATTTTTGATCAAGGTTTAGGCGATATTTTTGAAATAAGAAACGCAGGTAATGTATTAAATGAACACGTTATTGGAAGTATAGAATATGCAGTTATGCACTGCGGTGTAAAACTCATTGTTATTATGGGACATCAAGATTGCGGTGCTATTGCAGCTACGCTATCAGGTGTTTCAGAAACAAAATATATAAAAGCATTAGAAGATTCTATTCAACCTGCAATTGAAGATTGTAAAAAACAAGGTAAAGAAATAAATTCCGATAATGTTGTAAAAGCACACGTTATGCAAGATATTAATGAACTATTATCACAAGATAATGAACTTGTTCAATATATGAAAAAAAATAACGTAAAAATAGTTCCTGCTTATTATCATTTAGATACAGGAAAAGTTGATTTCTTAAAATAAACATATTAAAAAGCCATAATGTTTTTTTACAATTATGGCTTTTTTATTTTAATTTAAAATCATCTTATTTTACAAATCATTGTTATTAGAAGCGCTAAATACATCAACACCACCGGTTGCTTTATACAAATTAATAGATGCAATAATTTCATTAACTTTAGAAGAAACATTTTGTTGTCTTACTAAAAGTAATTCTTCTTGTTTA
The DNA here is from genome assembly GCA_944323945.1 of Candidatus Gastranaerophilales bacterium. Next base: position 41,146 of record CALUUL010000009.1, on the reverse strand, counting down.
ACTAAACTATCAATTATATTTGCAGTACCGATTTCTTCTTTTCTTGAAACTAAATAAGAATCATTTTCCTGAAGTTTCAAACGATCAGATACTGTATCATGATTCTTTTTAGCTATTTTCGCAGAATATAAAGCATCATTAATTTCTTGAGCAGAAGTAAGAAGCCTTTTATTATATTCTTCAAAACGCTTATTATATCTGCTTTTCATTAACTTCATTGCGTTTATTTTTCTTCCGCCATCAAATATATCAAGAAAGGGAATAACACCAATATTAGCAAGGCCTGTATTTGTACCGAACAATTTTCCAAGACTATATGCATTATATCCTAAATTACCTGTTATAACAAAACTTGGCAGAATATTTCTTTTAGAGATTTTTACATCATACCCTGCTTTTTCAAGTCCAAAACGAGAAGCAACAACATCAGGTCTATTTTCTGTAATACTAAAATCTATACTTTCAGGAATTGGAAGATTTGTTTTAACAGAATCAAAAGAACTTCTTTCCAAATCTCTGAAACTTCTATCACCTAAAAATACGTTCAATTGATTAATTAAAACATCTCTTCTTTCAAGCAGTTTATTTTTTCCTTCGATAAGAACTGTTAATGCTTTTTGTTCTTTTAAAAGTTCATTTTTATCAGATAATCCGAAATCAAATCTTTTTTGCATTAACTCACATATTTTTTCTTGGAGTTTAATTTCTTCCTCTTGTAATCTAAGCATTTCATCAGTTTTAATAAGATTATAATAATTAATAGCAAAATTTGATGAAAGTGAAATATATAAACTTTTTTGTTCTTGTTTACGAATTTCAAGTTCTTTTTGCATACTCTTTGTTCTTAATCTGTTCTTCCCCCATAAATCTACTTCATAACTTAAAGTTAATGGTAAAAGATATCTGTATTGGGAATAATCTGGGATAACTAAATCTCCAAAACGCTCATCTGATGATGTAAGAGTTCTACCAACATAACCATCGAATGCAATATGAGGCAATTCCTGTGATAAGGCTATTTTAACAATTCTATTACTTTCTTCTATTTGATAAGCAGCAATCTTAAGGTCAAAGTTATTTTTATATAACTCTTCTAAATGATTAACCAATATCTCATCATTGCATTTTTGCCAAAATGGCATGTTCATATACTCAAAAGTATTTATTTCTTTTTCATTCTTCTTTGCATCGCAACTATTATAAACAAATAACAATGCAAGAATCGACAGTGTAATAATAATTAATCTTTTCATGTTTTCTATCTCTAATATTTTTTTGTGATATTATAATAACATAAAAATATTTACACATAACAATAGGCATTAAAAAAATGAAAAAGAAAAAGAAAGAACACTCCCCTGAAGAAGTAAAAAGGGTTAATCACTTTTTAAATGAAAGAAAAGCAAGAAAGAAAAAAAACAGAAAATCATATCAAAAGAAAAGAGTTATAGTTCCGGCTATAACAGCAGTATTATTCTTGATATTGGGAATCGTAGCTATAATACATTCTCTTTATTATCAATCAACAGATGATGCTTTTGTTGAAGGAAGACTAATATCAGTCGCACCAAAGGCCTCCGGTCATATAATAAAATTATATGTAAATGATAATGATTTTGTAAAAAAGGATCAATTAATTGCAGAAATTGATCCAAAAGATTATGAAGCAGAAGTAAGAAGAATTGAAGCAGAACTATCTGAAGCAATTGCTAATTCTAATGTAGCAGGAAGTGAAACAGAAAAAACCGAAGCTATGTTAGCACAATCAAGTGAAAATCTTGACTCGGCAAAATCTAAATTAAATTTTGCTAAAAAAGATTACAGAAGATATGATGCTTTAAACAAAGAAGGAATTTGCACAAAACAAGAATATGATTCAAGTAAGACTCAGTTAGAAGTTGCAAATTCAAACTATAATGAAGCCGTTGAAAAACAAAAAAGTATGAACTCTGCTTTAAAATCAGCAAAAGCTAAAAATGATGCTTCGTTAGCTAATATAGAAAAATTAGAAGCACAATTAGAACTCGCAAAATTGAACTTATCATATACAAAAATTTATGCACCGCAAGATGGAACAATCTCTTCTAGAAACGTTGAAATAGGTAATTACGTAAAAATAGGACAACCAATTTTAACGGTTGTATCTCCTGAAGTGTGGATTGTTGCTAATTTCAAAGAAACTCAAGTCGGAAAAATGAAAAAAGGACAAGAGGTTATTGTAAAAATAGATACATTTGGCGGTAAGAAATTTAAGGCTCAAGTTGATAGTATACAAAGAGCATCAGGAGCAAAAGCAAGCTTATTTCCACCTGAAAATGCTGTAGGCAGCTATATAAAAATTGTTCAAAGAATTCCAGTAAAAATAACATTTACACAAGATTACTCAGAATACAATATTATACCTGGAATGAGTGTTGTTCCAAAGGTAAAAATAAAATGATAAGAACAATTGAACAAAGATTAAAAATCCCTATTTGGCTAGTAGCCTTTACAATAATGATTCCAACAATAGCATCAATATTGGGAACATCCACAGTAACTGTAGGTGTTGGACACATGGCTGGTGCATTCGGTTCAACAAGAGATGAGGTAAACTGGGTTGTTACAAGCTATATGATTACTCACGCAATAATGTTACCGATATCAGGCTGGTTGGAAAATTACTTTGGAAGAAGAAACTTCTTAAAATTAATTACAATTATTTTCGGTATTGGCTCATTAATATGTCTAATGGCAACAAACCTTAATACATTGATATTTGGAAGGATAATACAAGGTATAGGTGGTGGTCCTTTCATGCCTTTATCCCAGTCAATATTACTTCAAGTATATCCAAAAGAAAAGCACGGAATAGCAATGGGGATATTTTCAATTGCTGTTATGGTCTCTGCAATTATGGGACCTGCTATTGGAGGTTATTTGGTTGATAATTTCTGTTGGCAGGCATTATTTATAATAAATATTCCAATTAGTATATTTTCCGTTGTTTTAATACATTGTAATATTATGAATAATCCGGCAAGAGTAAAAGTTAAAAATCCTGATATTGTAGGAATTATATCAATTGTATTATGGTTGTTTTCAATGCAAGTTGTACTTGATAAAGGTCAGCAATACGGTTGGTTTGATGCAAGATGGATATGCTGGTTATCAGGATTTTCATTATGTGCATTTATGTTTTTTATTGTTTGGGAACTTGAAAACAAAAACCCAATTACTAATATAAGAGCATTTACAAATTTAAATTTTACAATAGGAACAATTCTTGCTTCCTTCTTGAATATAATAGCATATGCAACACTTGTTGCACTACCAATGTTTTTACAAAGTTTAATGGGATATACTGCTCAGCTGGGCGGTGCTTCAATGATAGCAAGATCTTTTGCTTGCTTTGTCGCAATTTTAATTGTTCCAAAACTTACTACATTATTAGATAGCAGAGTTCTTATTGGCTCAGGCTTTCTATTTTTAGGAATTTCAACACTTATGATGACCAATATAAGTCTTGAATATTCTTTTTCTTGCACAATATTGCCAAATATTATTTTTGGTTTTGGTCTCATTATGGCATTTATACCTGTTTCTGCAATGGCACTTTCAACTCTGCCCAAAAGTTCACTTTCATCTGCTGCTGGTATGCACAGTTTAAGCAAATGTGTAACAACTGCAATTACAATTTCTATGACAAACACATTAATAGCAAGACTTTCTCAAGCACATCAAGTATATTTAGTCGATAATTTAACGCAATTTAATAATGTTTTTCTTTATAAAATTTCTATGTTAACTTCAAAATTCTTGCACTATTCTGCAGATAATATAGCTAATATTAAAGCGAATACAGTTCTATACAAACAACTTTTAGTTCAATCAAAATTAATGTCATTCGTAGACGTATTTGCAATATTTGCATTGCCGGCATTCTTACTTATACCTTGTGTATTTTTATTAAAAAATAAAAAAGAAGAAAAAACTTCTGTAAAATAGATATATAATATTAAGAAAAAGGTAAGAATGTCAAAAATTATAAATTTACACAATATAGAATATTTAGATTCAATAAATAAGAAAACAGTATTTGACAATGAACAAAGTTCATTGACACTAATTTCCTTCAAAAAAGGAAATGAAAGGAGTCTTCATTGTGATGAAAGAGATGAAGTTGCACAAATAATTGAAGGCACAGCAGATATAACAGTGGGTGAAAAAACCTATAGATTAAAATCAGGCGAAATGATAATCATGCCTGCCAGAATCTTACATGGACTAAAAGCTATAGAAGACACAAAAATGTTGTTATTAAGACCAAAACATACGCACTAATATATTTAGATGTAGAATTTTGTTTGTATAAAACTACACATATTCTTATAAATAAAGTCTATCATATTCTTTATGTATTCAAAAAAAAACGGAGAGAGAGGGATTCTCTTGCTCGTTCGCGTTATACAGCGTTTCATGTCGAAGGCTCATCACCTCCGCCATTTCAGCCTCTGTGTAAAAGAACACAAGGTTTGATTTCTTGTAACACAGGGTTTGATTATTTTCTACCCCTGAAACCTGCTAAACAAACAGATTACCAAAAATGATTGCACCATCTGTATAAATTCACAGTTGGTATAAGATTTTTCTCATTATATGGAGTGTTAGATTAGAACCATTCAGATATAGATTAAATTTTTGCCATATTAAATTCAAACTATACTAAGTTAAATTATCATACCTAATTCTCTATTTAGCAGTAAATTATCAAAATAACTTACTTATGTCATTACTCATTATAACCATGCCTTATAGAAAGGCAATACTGTGCAATTAATAAACTTTTAAAATCGGTTTATGTATCAATTATGATATGGCAAACTTGCATTTTGCCAATAGTGAAAATCCAATATTTTTGGTAAAAAAGTTTACAAATAAATATTACTCAAAAGAAATATTTGCATTTAAAATCTTTTCTAATTCCATTGAAATATTATTTTTTATAAATTCAACTTTTTTGAATTTGTCAGCAATCTCATTTTGTTTTTTTATACTTATATCACCATTTTCATCTACAGGATACCTAATTGATATTTGATAATTGTTGATTTTATTAAAATATAATTTTGTTTGATAATTAGCACCAGTTTTAGTTATTGCCTCTCTTAATTTATATAATGTATAATCCATATTAATTTTTTTATCTTTTGGCAATAATGAAGCAACAACATCAATATAAGAATATTTTTTATTTTTGCGCAAAAAACAATAGCCAACACTTCCGTCCAAATTAAATAAAATAGATGGTTTTTGACATAAAATTAAATTATTTTTTAATAAATATTGCTCGTCAATATATCCCAATACACTATCTTCTTTTTTAGATGAAGAATAAACAGGAATATTGCCTTTGTTCTTATCGATTTCTTTTTTAGTAATTCTCTTACCCCTATTTAAATCAAAATACTTTTTATTAGTAATTAAAACCTCCATGTAATTACATGTATTATCATCGATTTCTATTTCTAATTCTGCAATTTCTTTTTTATATTTTAAAACATTTTCTTTTATTTCTTTAATAAATGTATATTTTTCTACAATATCATTTTGAGTTTTTTCATCTAAATTACCTTTTTTATCAATTGGCATTGGTATTTCTAAATCTACAACCATGAATGGCGGTAATGCAGTATATTCATTTTCACCATTCTCACCTTTTCTGCCTTTAATGTTTGCTCTAAATATAGGTTCAGCAACAATTTTTATATAATTTAAATTTAAATTTTCAATTTTTGGAATTAACACTCCTCTGTGATTTGTTGCTGAAAATTTAGAATTTGTATGCATTATGTATCCCGCAAGACCATCAATTGCCCACGATAAATATTCTCCATCGTAATCATAAGAATTAATAAATGCAAATTCTGTAAAAGTATTCCCTGAATAAACAGGATATTGTCCCCGATGTTTATTGCAATAACTTTTAGTATATGTTCCTTTTCCTCGTTCAATATTAAACAATTCCGATATTTTTACATTTTTAATTTTTACTATTTCATTTTTTTTTTCAGAAAGCTCATTAACTTCCTCTGTAAAACTTGAAATAGTTGTTCCAATATCGTTTATCATTATTGAAAAATCTTGTAATGTAATCTTTTCCTTTTGTTCTACAATACCTAAATCGATTTTTTCTTTTTCCGTCCATTGCTTATCAATAATCCAACTATTGGAAATATTACTACTAAAGAAATTTATTGGTAGAATTTTACATCTTTTATCAGAGTTAATTTTTTCAAAATTTTTCTTATTACCTTTAAAGAATGAGTATAGCTCAATTGCTTCAGTCAAATCATTTTGTTCAATATCAAAACGGTAAACATCTCTACTTTCACCTATCTCACTTACTAAATAAGAAAAAACAGGTGTTTCTTGAATATCAGAAATATTGTTTTTCTTAGTTATTGCTAATATATAAGTTTTTTTAGGTGTTGTAAAAAATGTATTTAAAGGTAAGGAAATAACAGCATCTAAATAACATTGCTGCAATATATATTCCCTTAAACTTTTATCATTTTGTCTATTAAAAATTCCGTCAGGGACAACAATAAATGCCTTACCACCAGGTTTTAGGGATTTAATTATCCATTCCATAAATAAACCTTCTACACCCATTGCATTTATTTTATACTCTGAACTTAAACCACTTTTTTTGATTTCCTCTTTTAGATTACTACTACCACTTGTTACATAAGGCGGATTTGTTAAAATTAAATCATATTCATCATTTACTGGTTCAGATAAGGTACCCAATATTGAATTAGTTTTCAGTATAAAACTTTCATTAAATAATTTTGAAAATTCTTTTGTTAAACTTGGATTTTCTTTTATTAAATCAGAAAAATAAATCAACATATTTGCTTTAGCTAATATTATTGTTTTTTGTTCATCTTTATCAAAACCTTTATCAAAACCACATATAGTAATAGATTTATTTAGCCCATTTTTGTCGGTTTTATAAAATTCATTCAATCGAGACTTAATCGGTTCTAAAAGAAACTTACCTACACCACATGCAGGGTCGCAAATTTGAATATTTGGTTTAATTTCGTCTTTTGCCATTTCAACAATGGCTCTAACTACTTTTAATGGTGTAAAAAACTGTCCCCAGTTCTTTTTACTTATACTTTCTTTCAAAAAGCTTTCAAATAATTGACTTTTAAAATCATAGTCAATATGTTCCAGCTTACCGTAATCTTGAAATTTTTTAAGAACTTTTTTAAAAACAGTACTATAACCCGCAACCGCTTTTTGATCCTTACTTACAAATATTGTTCCATTTATAATAGTTGTTTTATCAATTTCGCTATGTGGAAAATATTCTTTAATCTTTGGACGAATTATTTTTGCATAATTTTCTAACACTTCTTCAGGAGTATCTGTTTCATATGATTTCATAAGTGTATTGAAGGAATAGGAACCTTTTAATATGCCCAAATCGCTCAGATACTTGAATATAAACAATTCTACAAATGTGTACAAACAGTTTTCGGGGGTTGCCCCACTTACAGACCAGACATCTTGCCATATCTGTTTTGCTAAATCTTTTGGATTAACCATTTTTTTAGGTTTAATGCAATCATTTCTTTCATTAATTGAATTTATAATTTTTTCAATCAAATCAGGTAACTTGTCATTATTTTTATCAAATAGGTCAATAATATCCTTTTTATTTTCTGACTTTATTTTGTTTCCAGTTAAAGGATTAATCCAAATTGCTTCTTTTGTATCTGTAACAATATAAATTTTAGATTTCAATATTTTTGCAACATCAAGTTCTTGTTTTATAGCTTTATCTTTTTGTTTTAAACTTTTAAATTCAGAAGGTTTTTTATATTCAATAATTGCTATTACATTTTTTCTTTGAACTAAAATACCATCAACTTTCTTTCGTTCTAAAGAGCCATAATCGACATTCCTAATAATACCATGTTCTTTTAAAGCTTTAACGGTAGTATTACCTATGTTATAAAAATCCCATTTTCCTATTTTTTCGGGATTATCCAGCAAATTTCGTTGTAGTAATTCCTCACTCATTTTATAATTATTACAAAAAAAAATTAAATTGTCTAATAATGTTACAATTATATGAACATTAGCCTGTAGAAATTTTTTCAACTCAGAATAATTATTGCCAGTATTAGATTTCCCAATTTTATACTTGACGATTTTATTGAATTTGAGGCATAAAAGTTTCGCAGATACAGGTTCCGAAAAAATTCAAACATATATAATATCTGCTTCTGACCGATTCTGTCTAAAGTTCTGACCTGTCCGTTTGTATTCATTTTATATGTTATTTTACATTTGCCTTTTGTAAAATTTTGCACAACTGGACTATACCAAAATAATCAAAGTATCCGTACAAATCAATCTGGTCGTTAAATTACATTCGTTCGCGTTATACGGCATTTCATGTCGAAGGCTCATCGCCTCCGCCATTTCAGCCTCTGCTCACTCGCGCTCGAACCTAAAAACAAAATTTCGTTTTGTGAGGGTTCTCATCCCTTTCTTATCTTCAAGAAAACGGAGAGAGAGGGATTCGAACCCTCGGCAAGGTTGCCCCTGCACAAATTTTCGAGATTTGCACCTTAAACCGCTCGGACATCTCTCCTTGTATATTAAATTATATTATCTATAATTTTTTTTAACAACTTAAAGTCATTCTATTTCCTTTTTTTTCTAAATTATCAGGTTCCGGATGAATAATTATTGTTATATTAGAAAAACTTTTAGCTATTTCAGATTCTATTTCATCACAAATTTTATGACACTGCGATATTGTTAAATTTGGTTCAAAAAAAACAGTTACTTCTATATCCTTACATTGACCTACTTTTCTTGTCCTCAAATCTTTGTATCCTTTTATTGATAAATTATTATCTAATATTGATTCTATTTTTTTCATGTCTTCCTCTGGTAATGAACCATCCAATAAATTATTTAATGTCTCTTTTGAGATAGAATAACCCGCTTTTATAATAATAAAAGCTACTAATATTGCAATTATAGGATCAAGAATTACAATACCTGTTATCTTAATTAATATTAATCCAATTAATACTCCTAAAGAAGAAAAAATATCAGTTCTTAAGTGTTCTGCATCTGCATATAATGAAACAGAATCAGATTTTTTTGCTACATAAAACAAATAACTGCTCACTAAAAAATTAGCAACAACTGCAAATGCCATTACATAAATACCTAGCATTGAATCAAATTCAAGTCGATAGCCCCAAATTAATTTCTTAAGAGATTCGTATATTATATATATCCCTGCTAATATAATGAGTCCGCCTTCTATAAAACCGGACATATCCTCATATTTTCCATGTCCAAACGGATGTTCCTTATCAGCAGGTTCACTAGAACGAGTTACCGCAAAAAATGTTAAGACAGATGCCAAAAAATCTGAAAAAGAATGTATTGCTTCTGATATTATACTTATACTACCTGAAACAATCCCTGCAACAATTTTTAATAATATTATTACTGCGTTAGATGTAATAGAAAGTCCTGCCGCAATTTTTTTTTGTTTATTAATTTCCATAATAACCTTTATAATAAACTACAATATCTTATTAGGTTATTTTACAACATTAATACAAAAAAAGTATATTTTATTATCCAAATGAATCTATCATTTCATCAACTTCTTCTTCTGTAAGGTTATCTGTAGTAATTCCAGAACATTCAAAAGAATAAAGTTTCTCTAACGTCTTTTCATCGTCAACAGTCCAAGCTTCAAAATCAAAACCTGCTTTGTCAATTAATCTATCTGCTTCTTCTGTCATTTTAGAAGCTTTTACATCTAAAAAAACTTCATTTTTTTCTGTTTTTAAGTCTTCTAAAATTTGTATCGTTTGACTATTAGGTTCTTTTTCTAACAAAAAGCCAAGGCGTGATTCCGGCATAAGTTCCCTCATCATTTTTAAATAATCAGAATTAAAACTTATCCAGGTTATATTGTCCTCCATACCAGCTTCTTCAACAGCTTTAGCCAAAATCTTAGCTTTCTCTTTATTGAAATTACTATCATCTTTTAATTCAACATACATATTTAAATTATATTTATTTCCGCAATCTAAAGCTTTACTAAATGATGGTATTCTTGTTCCTTTATACTCTTTTCCTTTCCAAGAGCCAAAATCTAATTTTTGCAACTCTTCATATGTGTAGTTAGAACATTTTCGTCTAAATAAAAACCACCAACCATTTTCTCGCCTTGCCGTTCTATTAATTGTATTGTCGTGTAATAATACAGGAACAGAATCTTTTGTCCATTGTATATCACATTCAACAGTATCATAACCATTTTCGGCTGCTAAAATAAGAGCTGGTATAGTGTTCTCTGGGGCTTCTATACTATATCCTCTATGAGCTATTACTGAAATATCTGAAGAATCTTCTTTTAATTGGTTCGAATTATTATTTAAATCTATATTATTAGGAATTATTGGCATATTATAATATTTAGACATATTGTCATATATAGAAAATGTCCTTGGAAAAAAATTATTAATATTATTTGCTGTGTCAAGCATAATTATTTTCTCATAAATCCTGATATATATAATAAAAAAATTTTTTTTAAAGAATTGACTATTATAAAAAATATTATTATCTGAAAAATGATATATACTTATGTGGGAAGTTTTTTTCATAAATTAATGGTAAATTCGACCAGAAGGTTGAATTTGTGTATAAAGAAAAATTTCTGATTATTTTTATTGTTTATATATTTTTTATTGCAAAAGTTTTTGCAGTTACAGTTCCGAATGGTTCTGTATCTACCTTCTCTCCCGAACAACGTTCTACTAAAACTGAAAGTATATGGTTTAAGCCTTACAGTGCTTTTGAAACAATAGAACTTGAAAGCGGCAATATAGTACATAACACCGCTTACGGTGCATATATTGGTTATGACACAAATGTAATCAACTTGGGTAAAGACTGGGATGCTGTATTAACTTTTCATACAGGTTATACCGGTTCAAGGCAAAAATATAGCGCAAGAACAATATTTCAAAATGGCGGACAGCTTGGAGTATCAGGAGTTTTTTTTAGAGATAATTTTTTTCTTGGTATTCTGACTAATGTTGGCGCAACGAATGCTATAGCCAAGAGTTCATTTGAAAACCTTAATTTTTCTATGATTAGTGCAACTGCAGCAATAAAAACAGGTTATAATTTTGAAATGTTAGATAAAAAACTTTCATTCCAGCCCAGTTTTCTGGGGGCATATCTTTGGGCTAATACTTTTGATTATGTAAATGCTCAAAATGTTGTTGTAAAGTCAGATCCTGTATATTCAATTCAATTAATGCCGGGTTTAAAGTTAACTGCCAATCTGGATAATGGTTGGCAGCCATATATTGGTGTACAACAGGTTTGGAATATATTAAATGCTTCGAGATTTTCTCCTAATGATGTTATCCTTGGTGAAATAAGTTTAAAACCTTATGTTCAATATGGTGTTGGAATACAGAAGTCTGTTGGTGAGGATTATACAGGTTATATACAAACAACAATAAGAAATGGCGGAAGAAGTGGTATTATTCTTTCTTTCGGTCTTAGAAAATATTTTTAAAACAAAAATAATTATAATAAAGTCATAATATGGAAATTAAAAACCCCTATCAAAAACTATGCTAAAAGATTTAATTTTTGACCTGATTGGTTTTGAAAATTTTCTGCTTTACTTTTTATTGCTTTAGCTTCTGATGCAACTTTATAATCTTGCCCTGAAGGTTCATTTGGAGCCATAGCGGCTCTAATTACAGTATCAGCATGATTTATTGTTTTATCTGGATTCTCTTTATCCAGAACAGGCATCTTTATATCAACATGACCACCTACAGGGATTCCTTGTCCATCTTTTTCTATAACAATAGAACCACCTAATGAACCGGCAACATTTTTATGTGCTTTTTCGTGAGCATATATTTCCTTGTAGCGTTGATCTATTATCTCATTTTTTTGCTGTCTATATATATTGTTTGAATTGAAACCCAAAGCACTAATCAAAACCTAACACTCCTTTTTCTGCTATCATTATAGCAGATTCATATTGTATTATCAACATATTATTAATAAGTTTTAAAATGGCTCTTTTGTTAATTTTCTGTTTTTTATATTAATTTCTTGTTGTAAATTTGAACTGTTAATATCGCCTTGATATGCACAAGGAATATTTTCTTCTTTTAGATAATTCATTCCCCATTTATTTAACTCGATAATCGATGGAATTAATGTCTTTCCTCTTTCTGTTAGAGAATACTCTGTTTTTGGAGGAACAATTGGGTATAATTTTCTTTTTATTATTCCGTCTGCTTCTAATTCTTTTAATTGTTGAATAAGCATTTTGGGCGTTGCATGTGATATTAACTTTTGAAGTTCGCTGTATCTTAATGTTTTATCAATAAGATGTCCGATTATAACTCCTTTGTATTTTCCGCCAATTATTTCCATTGTGGCTTCAAGCGGACATTTATATTCCTCTTTTTTTTGTTTTGCCATTTAAAAGAACTCCTAATTTACTTTTTGGTAAGTATTATACAAAAAAGTAAATTCTTGTCAAAAAGAAAACACTTTTATAAAATTATTTTACAAAAGGAGAAATAAAAATGAAAATTACACAAATAAGAAATGCAACAATTATTGTAGAATATAAAAATACAAAATTTTTAGTTGATCCTTGGCTAATGCCCAAAGACTATATGCCTGGATTTGATTCGGCGGTTAATGCTGATATTCGTCAACCAAGAGTTGAACTTCCTTTTGAAATTGAAGAAATTGTTAATGTTGATGCAGTTATTATTACACATATTCATCCTGATCATTGGGATGAATTTGCTCAGAAAGCATTAAATAAAAATATAAAAGTTTTTGTTCAATCTGAAACAGATAAAAACATTATTTCTGAAAATGGATTCATAAATGTGGAAGTGTTATCGGAAACTGGTACAAAATATAAGAATATTACTTTGTATAAAACACCAACTCAACACGGAAGAAAAGAAATAATTAAACCATTGTGTGATTCAATTGGAATGCCTTATGATGCTATGGGGGTTGTTTTCCAAGCTGAAGATGAAAAAACACTATATGTTGCAGGCGATACAATCTGGTGTAATGAAGTAAAAGAATCTTTAGAAAAATTTAAACCTGAGATTATTATTGTTAATGCTTGTGCTGCAACTGTTTTGAATGGTGAAAGATTAATTATGAATATTGATGATTTGAAAGAAGTGCTAAAACTTTCACCAAACTCAATAATTATTGCAAGTCATATGGATACAGTCAGCCACATGACTCTATCAAGAAAAGATTTGATAGACTTTAAAGAAAAAGATAATGTTCATAACCTACTAATTCCTGACGATGGAGAAACACTTAAATTTGCATAAATTTTATTTGGCTTGTGTTAATCATTTATTTAAACATTCAATAAATCTTTTAATGCAAGCTAATTTTATGCTGTAATATACATTTAATCCTATTTTATTATCTTTTATAATCCCTGCGTTTTTTAAAACTTTAAGTCCTTTTGAGATATGTGGTTGCTCGTATGGTAGTTTTTCTGTTATTTCGCAAACACATTTTTCTCCATCAAGTAACATTTCAACAATTTCCAAACGCATTGGATTTGAGAGTGCCTTAAATATTTTTGCTTTTTCATTATTATCCATGTTGACAATATAACATAAATGACATATAGTTTAAATATTATATGCCACTTTTGGAATATAATAAGAAGGGATTATATGTTTATAAAATTAGCAGATTTATTTGTATATAAAATATTAGGTTTTACACCTGAAACAAGTTTAGGTTCAGCATTACATTTTTTTGTTTATGATGTAATAAAAATATTATTTTTGTTGTTTTCAATTATTTTAATAATTACATTTTTAAGAAGTTATATTGATAATAACAAATTTAAAGCTTATATAGAAAAACAACCAAAATTTATCGCACATCTTTTAGCGGCTTGTTTTGGTGCAATAACACCATTTTGTTCTTGTTCATCAATTCCATTGTTTATAGGTTTTATGGAGGCAAAAATTCCTTTTGGAGTTGCCATGAGTTTTTTAATAACTTCACCTATGATAAATGAGATTGCGATGCTTATTTTAGCCGGGATTTTAGGTATAAAAATAACTTTAATTTACATTTTTACAGGTATTTTAGTCGGTGTAATTGGCGGTATCTTAATGGAAAAATTAGGGTTTGAAAAATATTTACAAGATTATTTGAAAAAGATTGCAGATAATACAACTAGTTGTAGTTGTTCTTGCTCTAATAAAAAAGCAGAGTTAAGTATTATATCAAGAACTAAAGAAGCTTTATTATATGCAAAAGATTTGATGAAAAGAATCTGGCTGTATGTACTTTTAGGTGTAGGAGTCGGAGCATTTTTGCATGGATATGTTCCTCAAGAATTTTTTATAAAATATTTGGGAAATAATAATTTGTTTGCAGTTCCTATTGCTGTTGCATCCGGAATTCCATTATATTCTGATGCAACTACAATTATTCCTATTGCACAAGTTTTAATACAAAAGGGAGCTGCTATTGGTACTGTACTTGTATTTATGATGGCTGTTGTTGGGCTTTCTCTGCCTGAAATGATTATTTTATCAAGAGTAATGAAAAAAGAACTAATTATAAGATATGTAATTTTCATGTTTATTACATTTACTCTTGTTGGATATTTATATAATTTGGTTATTTAAATTAGTATATGAGAATTTATTATTAGTTTACAATGGAAGAAACAATTTTATAAATAAGTTTCTTTTCTTCTTTTGTTGCTTTCTTTAGCATTTTTATTACCTCTTTTTCAACATCAAGTTCTTCTACTAAATGTTTTGTTGAGAATAGGTCTTTTATTTCAACATTAAAGGCTTTCGCAAATTTTTCTAAGTTATCATAACTGGTAAAATAATAGCCTGTTTCTATTCTGCTGATTGTTTGGTAATCTAAATCTAATATTTCAGCAAGTTTTTCTTGTGTTAAATTATTTTTCTCTCTAAGCTCTCTTATTCTTTTACCAAATAATTTATTACCCGATGCCATAACTTTTTCTCCTAAAGATATATTATCGAATAACGAAATAACAAAGAATGTAGTCTTACATTTCATATTGTTGACTTTTTATACGTTTTACTTATAATCCTGATAGTAATATGTATATTTATAAAGTTTTATTATATGTTTTACGTCGTATAAGGATAAATTATGAAAAAGAGTTTAACTTTATACTATGTAGGTACACGTGGGATTAATTTTGGAGATTCAATTAACCCTATTCTTTTTGAACGTGTTTTAAATATAAAAGTAAAAAGAGGATATCCGACAAATAGTAATGTTGTTGCAATTGGTTCGCTTATGCAGATGTTAACATTGAAAAATATTATTAAATATAAGAAATTCCCGTATTTTTTAAAATTTAATCCAAAACCAATTGTAACTATGAGCACAGGGTTTAATTGTGACATTGAAAAATCAAATTTTTTATATAGAACCTATAGAAATGTATATCCTGTTATTTTAAGAGGTAAGCTTTCACATAAAACCTTGGAAAAAATAAATAAAAAGGAATATAAAGATGTTTCATATGGTGATTTAGGACTTTTATTTCCGTATTTATTAGAGAAAAAAGTTCCTAAGTGCTATAAACTTGGCATTATTCCTCATAAATATGATTATAGCAATCCAATAATAAAATTATTATTAGAATAAATCAAAGATTCTACATTAATCGATTTAAGAATGCCGCCACTTGAAACCTTAGAAAAAATAGCTGAATGCGAGACAGTTATTTCATCAAGTTTACATGGTTTAGTTGCAGCTGATAGTTTAAATATTCCAAATAAAAGAATAAAATTATCTAATCATGGTTTTGATTTTAATGTCGATTTTAAGTTTGATGATTATTACTCTATATTTACAAATGGTTCGCCAAATTATATTGAATTAACACAAGAAAATTATCAATCATTTATACAGGAATTAACCCCGGAAAAAATTTCAGAAGATTATTGTATTTCATATAGAGAAGTTCAAAATTATCAAAACAAACTTTATAAAAACTGTCAGAAACTAAAAGATATAATTTAATAATAAAATATAAAAATAAATTGATTTATCAATAATTGTACTTTTCTCATTACAGAAAAGTACCAAAAGGTTAGCAGCTTGATATTCCGTTTCTATTTTGTTAATTTCAAACCAAAAGCTTTATAACTCGGACTTCATCCTCAAACAGATAAAGCTTTGATACCGTTTCAATAAACAAAATTACGAAACTACATAATCTAGCATCGTACTTTGTTACCGAGTCATCCTTGCTAACAAAGTACTCACCTTTTGAAAACGCCACTCAAAAAAATTCACTCACACTTTCAGCTTATCGTGAATTTTTCTCGGACAACATATATAGCTGCAAATTTAAAATAAAAAATAGATATAATGTGGTTTCTCATCTATCCATAAACAATAAAAAAGGTTCACAAATGTGAACCTTCTCTTAATATGGGGCGGACAGTGGGATTGTCTTGCTCGTTCGTGATAAACGGCGTTCAAAACGAAAATTCTTCATTTCCGTTTTTCAGCCTCTGCTCACTCGCGCTCGAACCTTTTACAAAACTCCGTTTTGTGTGGGTTCTCATCCCAAATTCAAACAACAAAAAAGGTTCACAAATGTGAACCTTCTCTTAAAATGGGGCGGACAGTGGGATTCGAACCCACGTATATCGGAACCACAATCCGAGGCCTTAACCGCTTGGCGATGCCCGCCATCTGTAATTAAACTTTAATATAAACAAACCTTTTTTTCAACTGTTTTCTTTTTTAAAAAAAAGAAGCCATATTTTATGGCTTCTTTTCCTTTCCTTATTTGAAGAATTAGTATCTTTCCAAGTACATATCAAGTTCGTATTTTGTAACGGTGGTTCTGTATCCATCCCACTCTTTTAATTTAGATTGCATGAACTCTTTAAATATATGCTCTCCTAATGCCGATTTTACAATTGCACTCTTTTTCATCAACATTAATGCTTCATACAAGCTTCCCGGAAGAGTTTCTATTTTTGCACGTTTACGTTCTTTGTCATCCATTTTGAAGATATTTTTATCAATATCTAATGGTGGTTTTGTTTTCTTTTCTACACCATCTAAAATAGCTTCTAATATTACTGCTAAAGCTAAATATGGGTTGCAAGAAGGGTCTGGTGATCTTAATTCAACTCTTGTTGCATTCCCTCTTTTTGCAGGAACTCTTATTAACGCAGAACGGTTTGCTAATGACCATGCCAAATATACAGGAGCTTCAAACCCGGGAACTATTCTTTTATAACTGTTTACAGTCGGATTTGTTACTGCTGTAAAGTTTTTTACATGATCTAATAAGCCGCCAATAGCATATAATGCTGTTTCTGATAATTGATGTGCTCTTTTTGGATCATAGAATGTATTTTTACCGTTTTTAAATAATGATAAGTTACAATGCATACCGGAGCCGTTTATTCCATATATTGGTTTTGGCATAAATGTAGCATGTACGCCCATTTTATTTGCAACTGCTTTTACTGCGTATCTGAATGTAATTATATTATCTGCACTTGTTAGCGCATCTTCATATTTAAAGTCAATTTCATGCTGACCTTCTGATACTTCGTGGTGGCTTGCTTCAACTTCAAACCCCATTGCAGTTATTGTTCTAACAATTTCTTTTCTTATGTTTTCACCCATGTCATCTGGTGCTGTGTCATAATAACCTGCTCTATCGTGAGTATTTGTAGTAGGAAATCCGTTTTCATCTTTCTTGAATAAGAAGAACTCCGCTTCAGGGCCTACATTCATTTCATAACCCATTTCTTTTGCACGTTTTAAAACTCTTTTTAAATTTGAACGAGGACAGCCTTCAAATGGTGTTCCATCAGGATTATGAATATCACAAATTAATCTTGCTACATTTGTTCCGGTTGCTTTATCTTCTCTAAATGGCAGTAATGTAAATGTTGCTAAATCAGGATAAAAGTACATATCTGAAGTTTCAATATTTCTAAATCCTTTTATTGATGATCCGTCAAGCATACATTCGTTATTTAATATTTTATCCAGCTGCGAACTTGGCAAAGACATGTTTTTTACTTGTCCGTTAATATCGCAGAATTGCAACTTGATAAATTCAACCTTTTTATCTTTTACAATTTGCCTGATTTCGTCAGCTGTGTACTGTTTTCTTCCTGCCATAAAAATTTTACCTTCCTTTTTCAAAAACTTTTAATGTTTTTATTATAATACGCCTATGGAAAATTACAAGTAAAAAATTGCGTTTTAACAAAATGTGCATAAAAAATTTAACAAAAATGTCATTTTTTTAGTGCACATTCCATTATAAATGATGTTTTTTTGCTTAAAACGACCATTTTAACAAAAAATGCAAATTTTATTTTTTTTGACTATTTTTTTTGATTGCAGATAATTAAATTATGAATAGAATAGTTTTAGCTCAAATAGATACAATAGCAGGAAATATTAGATATAATGCAGAAAAAATTATTAACTGCATCAATAAAGCAAAAGAAAATAAGGCAGATTTGATTATATTTCCTGAACTCGTTCTTGTTGGATATCCTTTCGGGGATATTATCATGAGACATAAAGCTGTTATTGAACAACAATTAGCCGCTTTAGAAAAAATAGCATCAAATACACAAAATATTACTGCCCTTATAGGGTTCGCAGAACCAACAAATGTCGCTGATAAAAAACCTTTTTATAATTCTGTTGCCGTAGTTCAAAACGGCAAGGTAATAAATATTGTAAGGAAAAGATTACTTCCTAACTATGGAGAATTTAACGATTACAGATATTTTGAACCATCAAAAGAAGTTCCTGAATTACTTGAAATAAATGGTGAGAAATACGGAATTTTAATTTGTGAAGATAGCTTTAATGATAAATCTTTCTTTAAAGATGAATGTATTTATAATGTTGATCCTGTTGCTGAACTTATGAAAAAACACCCGACAACTTTAATTAATTGTTCTTGTTCTCCATCTAGAACGGGCAAAGAATTTATGAAAAATTCTCTTTTTTCATCAATTGCAAAGAAATATCAGGTTAATTATATTTATGTTAATAAAGCAGGTTATGCTGATAATCTAAGCTTTGACGGAACATCAAGAATATATAATAAAAATGGTGACCTAACACTTAGAGCAAAATCATTTGAAGAAGATTTTATTATAACAGATGATTTAACGGGTAAAATTAATAACCTTCCTATCGGTATGGATAAAGAAATCAAACAAAACAAGTTTGATTTGGACTATACAGATGACTTAGACAGAACATATAAAAGTATAGTATTTGGAATTAAAGAATATTTCAAAAAGAATGGTTTTAAAAAAGCTGTCTTGGGTTTATCGGGCGGCCTTGATTCAACTATCAGTTGTGTGCTTCTTGTCGATGCTTTAGGAAAAGAAAACGTATTCGGAATTTCTATGCCTAGCAGAATTACATCTCAAGCAAGTAAAAATGATGCTAAAATTCTTGCAGAAAACCTTGGTATTAATTTTATAGAGATTCCTTTGGCAGAAAGTATCGACGCTACAAAGAATATGCTTAATTATGCTTTTGATAACATAAATACTGATAAGTATGAAAAATCTACAACAATTGAAAATCTTCAAGCAAGAACAAGAGCAACTTTGTTATGGAGTATAGCAAACGAACATAAAAATATGCTCCCTATTGCAACAAGTGATAAATCAGAAGCCTATATTGGTTATGCAACTGTAAATGGTGATATGTCCGGCGGATTTGCCCCAATTGCAGATGTAACAAAAACAAAATTGTTTGCATTGGGTGATTTCTTGAATAAAAATAGAACAGAAAGAAATGCAATACCTCAAACAATATTAGAAAAACCACCAGGTGCTGAATTAAAAATTAATCCGAAAACAGGAAAGACTGTTTGTGCGGAAGAAGATAATATGCCTTATCCATTCTTAGACGAAATTATTTGGTATGTTGAAAATTATGGGTATGGCTATAATAATTTTATTAATCATAATTTCTTTTATGAAAAAAATAATCAAGTTTCTAAAGAACAGAAGGAAGAATGGCTTAATAAATTCTTTTGGAAACAGCATTGTGCTGTGTTCAAATGGCATATAATTCCACCATCTGTTGTTATCGATATGCATTCAATAAACTCGGTTGAATATCGTCAGCCAATAATCTCAAAAGTATATTAGATAATATAAAAATAATTTATTAAAAAACTAAAACTCTCAGCTTTTATAGTTGAGAGTTTTAGTTTTTATTTTGAAATGATTTTCTTTTCTTCAATTTGTGATACGGTTTGTACCTTTAGATTAACGCATTTTTTACTGTTTTGATAACCATAAATAAAATAGATTACTATACCTATCAAAAGCCATAATGGGAATAAGAATGCAGAAGTTTTAACTTCTCTTAATGCAACAAACATTAACCCTGAACAAAATATTGCACCAATTATAGGAAACCAAGGACAACAAGGAACCTTAAACGGTCTTTCGCGGTTTGGTTCTGTTTTTCTTAAAATTAAAATACCTAGACAAACAATCACAAATGATGTAAATGTACCAAAAATAGCAAGTTCAGCAGCAACCTGCATATTGATAAATAATGAACCTATTAACATTAAAATTGTTGATAATATTGTTATAACCCAAGGTGTTTGAAATTTAGGATGAATCTTTTTCATTACCGAAGGAAGTAATCCATCACGAGCCATAGCTAATAATATTCTTGTGGTACCAAATTGAAGAACCAATAATACTGATGTTAAACCAGCTAAAGCACCTATTGCAATAGCTCCTGCGAACCAGTCTTGGCCAACAAAACTCATTGCAGCTGCAATTGGTGCCTTTAAATCGATTTGATTCATCGGAATCATACCTGTTAATACAAAGGTAACAAAACAGTATATCAAAGAACAAACAACTAATGACCCAATTAAACCTATCGGTAAGTTTTTTTGAGGATTTTTAGTTTCTTCAGCTGCCGTTGATATTGCATCAAAACCAATATAAGCATAAAACATAGCAAATGCACCCATTAAAATACCCTTTAATCCAGTTGGGCAAAATGGAGTCCAATTCTCCGGCTTAACATAAAAGGCACCTACACAAATAAATAAAGCTATAACTACTACTTTAACAAGTACCATTATTTTCGCAAAATTAGCTGACTCTTTTATACCTTTTAATAAAACGACGGATATTATTGTAATAATTATCATCGCAGGTAAATTCATACATATAGGAATACCTAATATATGAGGTATATTTTCCCCGCTTGCAAAAGCTGATTGATAATCATTAACAAGCCACACCGGAGGGTTCTTCATAAAATCAGGTAAGAAAGGAAATCCTTCGAAAAATTTAATTAAATATCCAGACCAACTTGCTGCTACCGCAATTGTTCCAATTGCGTATTCTAACATTAAAACCCAACCCATCATCCAAGCTGCAAATTCTCCCATTGTTGCATAAGTGTATATGTATGCACTACCTGAAACAGGTATCATTGATGCAAATTCTGCATAACATAATGCAGGGAAAATACAAGCTAAGGCGACTAAAAATATTGATATTACTAATGCAGGTCCAGCTCCAACTCTTTCTGTTGTACCTATAACAGCAGAACCTATCATTACAAATATTCCTGCTCCTATTATGGCACTTATTCCTAATATTATTAAATCAAATGCATTTAATGTCTTTTTTAAACCACCCGCGGCAGATTGTTCTAAAAATTCATCCGGATTTTTCTTCCTTAGAAGATTTGATACAAATTTTCCTAATAAATCTTTCTTGGTAGTTTGCATTTGTTATTTCCTTTTCATTTTCACTATCACAGAGGGAATTATAATATATTCCTTACGTTCTACTCTCTCTATACATTACAATATTGCTTTTTTAACAATGGAAAACCTAATTCTTCCCTTTGTTCAACATATAATTTCGCAACCATTGCAGCCATTCTTCTTACTCTATTTATATAATTTATTCTTTCATCTCTACTTATTACACCACGTGCATCTAATAAATTAAATGTATGTGAACATTTCAATACATAATCATATGCAGGAAGAACTATTTTAGCTTCTACACACGATTCAACCTCTGCTTGAAACAAATCAAACATTTTGAACAATCTTTCTGCATTTGAATATTCAAAATTATATTTTGACTGCTCTATCTCATTTTGAAGATAAATATCTCCATATTTTAATTCTTTATTCCACATAACTTCATATACAGAATCAACATTCTGTAAATACATTGCAATACGCTCAAGTCCATATGTTATTTCAAGCGCTACTGGTTTGATTTCTAACCCGCCTACTTGTTGAAAATATGTAAATTGAGTAATTTCCATGCCATCAAGCCAAACTTCCCAACCAACACCTGCTGCCCCTAATGTTGGAGACTCCCAATTATCTTCGACAAATCTTACATCATGCTTTGATAAATCAATTCCTATTGCTTCTAAGCTCCTTAAATATAATTCTTGTGAATCTTTGGGGGATGGTTTTAAAATTACTTGATATTGAAAATAATGACCTAATCTGTTTGGATTTTCTCCGTATCTGGCATCTGTTGGTCTTCTGCAAGGTTCTACCATTGCTGTATTCCAAGGCTCCGGGCCCAATGAACGTAAAAATGTTGCAGGGTTCATTGTGCTTGCACCTTTTTCTATATCATATGGTTGTTGAATTATACATCCATAATCAGACCAAAATTTTGACAAATTTAATATTAATTCTTGAAATGTTAAACCCACGATTAATAGTCCTCTTTTCTTTGACATCTTAGCTTTAATATTGTATACCAACCAAAAAAAAATTTAAAGAAATTTATTGTATTTTGTACACTTCTTATTTCCCTTGTTTTTTTATTTTATAATTTATTATTATCTTTTTTTAGTTTTTATTAAATACTTCCAAAATTCTTATAATATTTGACATGAAAATTTAAAAAATTAGATTTTTTTTGTCATTTTTATTAATTTTTTATAAAAAAATTAAATCCTTATTTTTGTTAAGTAGTATTAAGCTGGTTATATGAAAGAATATTTTGTAATAAAAAATGGACTGCAAATGCAGTCCATTTCAATTTGAAAATTCTTAATATCAAATTAAAGTTTAGAAGCAACCATTAATGTTGTTTCAGCTAATCTTGTAGAATAACCCATTTCGTTATCATACCAAGAAACAACTTTAACCATATTGTCACCCATAGTCATTGTTAAAGCAGCATCTACTGTTGATGATTGAGAAGTACCAATATAGTCAGATGATACTAATGGTTCTTCACTGTAACATAATACATGACCATCTGCAGCTTCTTTTAATGCAGCGTTAACAGCTTCAACTGTTACAGGTTTTTGAGTTTCAACAACAACGTCTACAACTGAAACGTCTGGAGTAGGAACTCTCATAGCGAAACCATTTAATTTACCTTTCAATTGTGGTAATACTAATGCAACAGCTTTTGCAGCACCTGTTGTTGTAGGAACAATATTCAATGCACCAGCTCTTGCACGACGAGGATCTTTATGTCCTGCATCTAAGATTCTTTGATCACCTGTATATGAATGAACTGTTGTCATTAAACCTTTTACAATACCAAACTTTTCATCTAAAACTTTAGCAACAGGAGCTAAACAGTTTGTTGTACAAGATGCCATAGAAATTACGTGGTGTTTTGTTGTATCGTATTCTTTATCATTTACACCTAAAACAATTGTAATATCTTCATTTTTAGCTGGAGCAGAAATAATAACTTTCTTAGCACCTGCATCAATATGAGCATGAGCTTTTGTAGCATCTGTATAGAAACCTGTTGATTCAACTACTACATCAACATTCAATTCCTTCCAAGGAAGATTTGCAGGATCTTTTTCTGCATAAAATTTAATCTTTTTACCGTTGATTACTAATCCATCTTCAGAAACTTCAACTGTTCCGTCAAATTTTCCCATAACTGAGTCATATTTGAATACGTGTGCAGCATTCGCCGGCGTTAAACCAGGGTCATTTATAGCAACATAATTAACTTTGTCAAAGATACCTTCTCTGATTGCTGCTCTTAAAGTGTTTCTTCCGATTCTTCCGAATCCGTTAATTGCAACATTTACCATAGTTTTTGAACTCCTTCTTTTACCTACCATGATTAATTGTTCATGAAATATTTATAAATTAAACATAACCTAAATTCAAGTATATTTATGAAACTTTCATTATCTTTTCTAAACTAATTGCAATTTTTTATATCGCAATATTTTTCTGATATAATATCACTATAAAAAAAGAGATTTTAATAATATGACAACGAAATTTTCTACAAGAACACCAAAAAGCTTTAATATTTGGAGAAGAATCTTCCAGTATATAGTTTGTAATATTGTAATAATAAATGTTATAAGATCCAAATATAATCTTCTTAAAACAGAAGGATTAGAAAATATAGAGAAAAACAAAAAATATGTCATAGCAAGCAATCATATAACAGGATTTGATCCTTTCTCTGTTGCGGCTTGCTTAAATTTAACAATTGCATATATGGCAAAAGTACAACTCTTTGAAACATTTTGGTCTATGCTCTTAATGGATTGGTGCGGTGCTTTTGCTGTTGATAGAGATAAAGTTGATGTTTCAACTATAAAAACTGCCCTCTCTATAAAAAAAACAAACTGGCATCTTGGTTTATTTCCTCAAGGTACAAGATGTAATAATGGCAAGTTAGAAAATATTACTAAAGGTTTTGCTTCAATAGCAAAAAAAATGGATGCAGACATTCTTCCTGTTGGTATTATTGTAAGAGAAAACCCTAATTCCAAAAAGAAAGATATTCAGCTTAAAGTAGGGATGGCAATCTCTTGCAAAAATTCAGTTGATGAAATCGTTGAAAACTGGGCAAAAGAAATAAGTAAATTAGCGGAACTGGAATATATTCCTTCTACAAATTAGAAAGACTATACAAAATGGAAACTAAGAAAAGAAACTACACAAAACGAGAAGTATCAGATTTTACCGAGAACAAATATAAATTTCAGTTGTTTGGACGTTGGCTTGTTCCTAATACGCTTATGCCAATATTCTATAAAATAAACTATTCGGGAAGAGAAAATATACCTACAGACAGAAATTTTATTGTAGCACCAAATCATATCTCTTATTTTGATCCATTCTTAGCCGGAGAAGCAGTAAAACAACCTATTGCTTTTATGGGAAAAAAAGAACTGTTTGAAAATAAAATTTTGGCTTTTTTGTTGGATGGTTTAGCTTGTTTCGCTGTAAATAGAGAAAAGCTTGAAGTTTCCACAATTAAAACGGCATTAAATATTTTTAAAACTGATCGTTGGCGTCTTGGAATATTTCCACAGGGCGGAATAAGAAGAAATAAAAGAATCGAAAATATCAATAAAGGATTTGCAGTAATTGCAAAGCAAATGAAAACAGACATTCTCCCAATTGGAATAACCGGTTGCGAACAATATAATTGGATTCCTTTTAAAGGTAAGGTTAATGTTGTAATTGGTGAACCTATTTCATACAATCAAGAACTTGAATCTATAATTGATGAATGGAGCTATAAAGTAGCCAAATTAACAGATTATAAATTCGTTAAAGATGAAGAAGATCATTCAGAATTAAATGAACTTCAAGGTTCTAAAATATAATGCTTTTATTCTTCTTCTGTCGATAACTGTTTTATTGCAGAAGATGATATATGCAAGCTTGATACTGTATTTCTTATTAATTCGAAAGGATTAATAATAAGACATATCTCCCCTGTTGAAAGTGTTGTAAAACCACTAATATTTCTTATTTTTAATATTGGTGGTATTAGTTTTTTCTGAAAAACTTCTTGATCCCCAAGTAACTTATCTATGACATAAGCTGCCTGTTTTTCTTGATTCTCAATAATTATAACTGTTAGCTGCTTTTCTTTTTCTAATTTATTACTTTCTCCAAAAACCTCAGACATATAGTAAATAGGAATTGAATGTTCTTCAAATATAATACAATTACTTCCATTTCGCATAAAAATCTCTTCTTTAGAAATATTTTTAACAAATTTAATAGAGTTAACTGGAATTGCATATTTTTGATTATTAACCAAAAGAACAAATGTCTTTATTGTAGACATTGAAAGAGGCAATCTTATTGTTACCTTGCATCCTTTATTAAGAACTGAATCAATTAAAATATCACCATTTAAATTTGTGATTTTTGTCTTCACAATATCAAGCCCAATTCCTCTTCCTGATATTTCATTAACAGAATCTTCTGTTGAAAACCCAGGCAAGAATAGAAGCTTCATCAATTGTTCACTATTTATATTGGCAATTTCTTCTTCCGTAAGTAATGCCTTTTTTAGAGCGATTTCTTTTACTTTCTCAATATCAACGCCATAACCATCATCTTCTATTGTTATAATTACATTATTTTCCGCTTGTTTTGCTGTTAATCTTACAATACCTGTTTCCGGTTTATTATTTTTTACTCTTTGTTCTGGAACTTCAATACCATGAGACACCGAATTTCTAAGTATATGTATTAATGGCATTTTTATTTCTTCGATTATTTTTTTATCAACGGTTGTATCACTACCGGATATAACAAAATCTACTTTTTTGTTGTTTTCTCGTGCAATATCTCGTATCATTCGAGGAAAAGAATGAAATAATGTAGCAAGTGGTAAGACTCTTATTCCTTTTGCAATTGTTTCTATTTCCATTGCTGTTTGATGAAGTTTATTATCATCCTCTGAAATAATATTATATAAACGAGAAAAATCATTATTGATTTCATTAATCATTTCCGCATTATTTATAAAAAAGTCTTGAGCTCTTTTATAAAACATGCTGGCACTATCATCCATTTCAGAATTAAAGAAACCTTTCTTTTCTAGATACTTAAGATAGTTAATTATTTTTTTACTAACTGCATTCCATTTTACAATTTTAGAATTAATCTTTGACAATTCTATAACGTGTTCTCTTGTTTTAATTCCATTTATTAACAACTCACCTGTTTGAGATATTAAATTATCTAATTTTGATGTATCAACACGAAGAGTTTTTACCTCCTGCAAATCAATAGGTTTTAGATTCTTTTTAAGGTTCATATAATCATCTTGTGTTAATAATGCATTCTTTTGTGGAAATTCAACATCTGTATTCGGATGAATATCTGTTATATTAAACATATCCTCAACCACACTTAAACGTTGAATTAGAAAATTTAAATTATTTAAATTTTCTTCTTTTTCATTCATTGATATTCTTTTGGCTAAATATATACATTGAAGAATTACCATATAACAATCATTATCAATGATTACATCTTTTGAAAGAAATAAATTTAATATGTTTACAGTCTTTGTCAAAACCAAAGATATTTTCTTATCTTTTATCTTTTTTATTATTTTATTAATGGCCTGAATTATTTTTATTATGAAATCTTTCTCATACTTAATTCGTTGAAGGTTTGAAAGTATAAAATCAAAATTCTTATCTATATCATTATCTTTTTCTTGCTTTTGTATAACTTTTTTTTCTTGATTCATCTTTGATGAAATATTTATATCATTTTTTATTGTATTAGAACTAATATTCAAAGTCTTATATAAATTATAAATAATATCTTTTAGTTCTTTTACATCTTCTACAAATGAATCTTCATAAATATTTTTATCCATAGATAGTTTTGATAATATCAACGCTATTTTCTGTTTTACTTCAACATAATCTGTAGGAGCAAAAATTTCTGACAATTGTTTTATGTCTTCGGAGATTACAAGGAAAGCATCTTCTTTGTCCTTCTCTTCATTCATATTGTCTTTTTCCAATACAAACATAAGTTCAAGAATAAATGCTTTTATATCAATACTTTTTGTAACCAAATAATCTTCTGGTAACTTATTAGTTGTTTCTACCGGTATCATCTTATTAGAAATAATAAAATCATCAAGTTTGTTCATAAATTCAGATATATTTTCAGCTTGAAAATCTGCTTTTTGTTTTACCGATTTTTCTACAAGTTCATTAAGATAATCACAAGCTTCATAAATAACTTGAAATGCTTCAACATTTATTACTACATCATCTTTCTTCCAATATGAAAGTATATCTTCAATCTTGTGAGAAATATCCTGCACACTTTTAAAATTAATCATCCTTGATGCACCTTTTAGAGAATGTGCAAGTTGGAATAACTTTTTTAATGGAGTTTTATCTTCAGGATTTTTTTCTAATACTAAAAAACCATCATTAAGTTCCTGAATTATTTCTTCACTTTCAACTTTATAAATATTTAATATTTCATTCAATTCTTCAGGGTTATATTGCATATGACTTCCTATTAATTTGCAATATTATCTTTAATATTTGTTGAAATTTCAGAGAAAGCTCTGATATTTTCAATATTTTCTTCCAATGTATTAATTGTTTCCGTAATACTTTTCTGCATATTATCAATAACCTCAAGAACATCATTTGTTATTGACTGTTGTTCTATTGATGAAGTAAGAACATCACTTAAATCAAGCCCTAATTCTTTAATTTTATTTACTACAGAGGAAATATTCGAATTTATTTCATTTGCAAATCTAACACCATTTTCTATCTCTTTCGCACCATCTTCTGCTGCCATAATTGTTGATGATGTTGTTTGTTCTATTTCTGAAACTAAGCTTGTTATTTTATTTGTGGCATGTTTTGATTCATCTGCAAGCTTTCTTATTTCACCGGCTACTACGGCAAAACCTTTACCGTACTCTCCTGCTCTCGCTGCTTCTACTGCTGCATTTAATGCCAACATATTAGTTTGTTCTGAAATATTTTCTACTATATTTACAGTTGAACCTATTTGTTTTATGTAATCTGTTAGTTCTATAATCAGCTCTGCTATTACTTGAACTTTATGTTTTAAATTTTGCATTGTTGTTATGTTATCATTTAAAGACTTTGACTCTCTACCAGAACTTTCATATGTCTCTTGAATTTTTAAAGATATACTTTGAGTTTTTTCCTTTGTCTTTATTGCACTGTTTTTAAATAACTTTGTAGTTTGAACAACCTGATTTAACATTTCTGTATATTTGTGTGTTAATTGTCTTTGCTTTTCACTTAATTGAAGAACTTTTACAGAAACTTTCTGAAACTCTCTCAGTTCATTATCTATTAACTTATCAATAGATTTCATAAGTTCATTCTTCGACAATTGATATTGAACAAAATAAAATAACAATACTGCAACTGTTGAACATATCATTATAGGCTTATTCTCAACAAATGTAGAAATTGCTACAATTAAAATTGTTGCAATACCTAGAATTAAAGTATCTTTTATATTCTTTTTCGATAATCTGTTTATAATACTAATATCTCTACCTGCCATTTTATACTCCTAATTTTTTACCAAACAATTATAGTCTATTCTTTGGATTTTATAATCATCAATATATTGTATAATATTATTATAAAGGTTTAATAAAAAATGAACAATAATTACTCTATAACAATATCCTCTGAAACAAATAATTATAATGAATATTTTATTGTTTTCACTCTAAAAGGAAAACAATATGCTATCAGCATACAAAACGTTATGGAAGTTATAAATATTCCAGAAATAGAAATACCATCTATTGCTCCAGAAAGTATAATAGGAATGTTTAATTACAACGGATTAATGATAAAAGCTATAGATTTATGTCCGTTTTTAGGTTTCGAACCATCAAATTTTTCTATTAATAATCAACTGATAATAACAATAGTAAACGGAAACTGTTTTGCTATTCATACTGAAAAAATTGAAAATATTACTCAGCTTAATTCACAAGATATTCAACCAATTCCTTATGAAATGGAAAATTCTATATTGAAAGAAGTATGCAAAACTGAAAACAATTCAATAAATATTATAAATATGGATGTTGTAAGTGAATTAATAACTGAAAAACATAAAAAAACAAGTAATATTAAATATTCTGAATTATTTCCATCTGATGAAAAATCACAACAAATATTAAAAATTAGAGCACAACAAAACAAATCTATTCAAGAAGTTTTCTCATTCCCTTTTAATCTAAACACAGTGAATCAATACATATTATTCACATTGGATAATCATAATTATTATCTGGATTTAAAATATGTTAAAGAATTTATTTCAATTAAAAGACTTAACATTACAAAACTTCCATATACACAAGATTACATTAAAGGAATAATAAATCTAAAAGGAGATTTCTTAGTTGTAGTGGATTTGAAACGATATCTTAATAATGATACAAATTCTATTCACGAAGGAAGTAAACTTATAATTTCAAAAGGAAAAGACTTTAATATTGCTTTTTTAGTTGATGAAATAAAATATATAAAAAATCTGAAAAATCTTAATAACTACAAAACCTTTTTTGGAAACTCAAAATATATATTTTCTGAATTTATGGAAGAAGGGAAATTATATAGCATATTAAATTTTGAAAAAATAATTAATGATGATCGTTTATATATAAATATCAATTAGGCAAAAGAGGGAATTTAAATATTCCCTCTTTTAATATTAACAAAAACTATAACGACAAATCTTGAGTTTTTGTTTTAATTTTATCAAGTGCTTTTTCTTTAAATTCATCTATAGTTAATTTACCAGATTCACCAATACCTCTTATTCTAATTGCAACTTTTCCTTCTTCAATTTCTTTATCACCAACAACTAGAACATAAGGAATTTTATTGCCTTGAAGTGCTTCTCTGATTTTGTAATTCATACTTTCACTTCTGTCATCAAGTTTTACTCTTATACCTGCTTCGAAAAGTTTATCATATATTTGTTTTGCATAATCACAGTGTCTATCTGCAATAGGTACAACACAAACTTGCGCCGGAGCTAACCACATTGGGAATGCACCTGCAAAATGTTCAATCAATATACCATGGAATCTTTCCATAGAACCGAATATTACCCTGTGAAGCATTACTGGTGTTTTCATTTGACCATCTTTATCCTGATATTTAATTTCAAATCTTTCAGGAAGATTAAAGTCTAATTGAATTGTTGCACATTGCCATGTTCTACCTATTGCATCTTTTACTTTGAAATCAATCTTAGGTCCATAGAATGCTCCATCACCTTCATTAATTTCATATTTCATACCTCGTTTATCCATAGCTTCTTTTAGACCGGCTTCAGCTAATTCCCAGTTTGATAATTCACCAACATAGCTTTCTGGTCTTGTTGAAAGTTCTACTTCAAAATCCATATTGAAAATTTTCATTGTATCTGAAACAAAATCAATAATTGCATTTATTTCATCAACTAATTGTTCAGGAGTACAGAAAATATGAGCATCATCTTGAGTGAAACCTTGAACACGAGTCAAACCTGACAAAGCTCCTGATTTCTCTTTTCTATATACAGTTCCAAGTTCTGCCATCCTTAAAGGCAGAGAACGATATGAATATCTGTTTGCTTGATAAATCATAATATGGAAAGGACAATTCATTGGTTTTACTATATATTGATCATCCTCTTCATTTTCCTTCTGAATAAAAAACATATTTTCTTTATAATGATCAATATGACCTGATATTTCCCATAATTTCGATTTAGCGAGCTGAGGAGTTTGTACAATTACATAACCTCTTTTTCTGTGTTCTGCTCTCCAATAGTTTTCTATTTCTTCTCTTACAATTGCTAAATTTGGATGCCATAAAATTAAACCACCACCAATTTCTTCTCGAACTGAGAATAAATCTAATTGAGTACCAAGCTTTCTATGATCACGTTTTTGTGCTTCTTCTAAGAAGTTTAAATATTTTTCTAAATCTTCTTTGTTCCAAAATGCTGTCGCATATATTCTTTGAAGCATCTTATTCTTTTCATTACCTCTCCAATATGCTCCTGCAACTTTCAACAGCTTAATTGAGTTCCCTTTTATATATGAAGTATTTGGAACATGAGGACCTGAACATAAGTCATTGAATAATATATTTCCATCTTTATCTTTTGTTAAATATAAAGTAGGATTATCATTTTTATGTTCTTCCAATAATTCAGCTTTATATATTTCGCCTTGTGATTTAAATTCATCAATTTGTTTTTGGACATCAGGAATTTCATATTTTTCAAAAACTAAATTTTGTTTGAGAATATTTTTCATTTCTGTTTCAATTTTTACTAAATCTTCATCTGTGAAAGAGTGACCTTCCAAATCAAAATCATAATAAAATCCGTTATCAACAGCAGGGCCGATTGCTAATTTTGCAGTCGGAAATAATTTTTGAACAGCTTGCGCCATTATATGTGAAGCTGAATGTCTTAAAATATGTAAATTCTCGTTGTTCTTTTCCATAGCTTTTCCTTTGATATTACTTTTAAGTAAATGTTATCACTCATAAAATAATATATCAACAAATGGCAACTTTATATAATTTTTCTTTATTGAAATACCAATCTCAAAAAATCTGTGCCAAGGGAAATTATAATCCAGATGATATTTTTTTATTTCAAACTTTTCTATAAGAAACTTTTCGTATTCTTTCATTTTTATTTTAAGAACTGTATTAGAAAGATTTTCTATATCTGTTCTAATTTCAGCTCTTACATTTGCCTGATAAGCCCAATCATCAAGAAATCTTGTGATTTGTAATATTTGGAAAGCCTTTTTATCAGGATGTTTTGCACCAAAATATGTTAAAGCAGAAGAAATACAACTTCCTAAAGTATTACCTGTTGTATTCCAAGCAGCATAACCGAAAAACTCTTTCAAATTATCGTTTGCAAATAATGCTTTAACAAAACCATTATCACTTCCGTTTGCATTCAATATATCTGCTATAAAATATGGTCTATTTGGAATAATCAAATTTTTACTAAACAAGGGTTCGTAAACATCCATAACCAATTCACCTTGCTCTATTTTAAAATTATTTACTAATAGGACTAAGTCGCAATTTTTTTCATCACTTAAAACGCCTCCAGCCAGTTCTATTTGTGATTTTACAGATTCTTCTACAGATATATCCTCATACTTTGATAATTTATTAATACTCTCCGGATTAGTATATACAGGACATATTTTTATATATTTTTGTTTATTTATAGCTCGTGATAATAATGTTAATGGTATTTCATCCGCTCCGGTCTTTATAAATATATCATTCTCTTTTAATGATAATTTTTCTAACTCAATTGCCTCTTTTACATTTATTCCATATTGAGCACAATCATCTTTTGAAAATACTAATGTATCAAATATTCCTTGCTTTTTTAGTTCTATATAATATTTATTAATTTCAAAATTTCTTTTTCTTGTATTAAGATAATCATCTAAAATATCTTGCGGAATTCTAGTTGCACTGCAATTACAGGCCATCATATATGATGAATCACAAGTACTTTCCATTTTATGCAAATTATATGAGTATTGAAAAATCTTAGTACCAAAACTAGACCAATATTCTTTCTCTTCTTCATTTATATTATTATTAGAAATTCTCATAATACTTGAAAAGGCATAAACTTTTGCTGAATGCTTTTTTAGAATAGATACTAATCTATCTATCCTCGATTTAATCTGTTCGTACGTATCAGTACTCCTTCTTGATGGAATAAGCCCTCCATAGGCTATTGTGTCCAAAGAAACAACAAAAATATCAACATCTCTTAAAGACTCCATCCAATTAAGTATTGAATCTATGTTTGCATTCTTATTAAGACTACCCATTAAATCGATTTCAGGCAATAATATACAATGTTCCTTCGCTTGGCTTATTATCTGACGAGGAAGCTGATAACAAACCGGACGATTATCTATTGGGACTAATGCAATCTTAGACACTATGATGCCTCCAAATTCTTTAATATATCATTTGTCAATTTTATAAATTCTTCTTGTAGCGATTTTGGTCTTATAATCCTACAATTTTCTCCATATTTTAACAGCCTTAATAAAAGTGTATCTTTGTCTTCTTCTGTATTAGATATCGTTAGATGATTATTGCTGAAATTAATAACTTTTTCTGATGGTTTTAATCTATATAAAGACGCGAGTCTGCCATATACTTCAAAAACAATAGAATTCAAATAACAAACACCTGACGTTTTTTGTGGCAGTTGTTTTAATGAAATGATAGAATCAACACAAATTTTCTTATTTCTACCATATAATGGACTATAACATACGATAAAAACCGAATCATTTTTTTCTATAATCTCTTTTAATTCTATTATATCACTTTCATTAATACCATCTTTTTTCTTATATGTAATGCTTATACGTTGAGATTCATATAACATTTGTTTTAATGTTTCTACAACATTATTACGAATCAAAGAATTACTTATATATCTTTCTCTATTTTCTATTTCATTAAGTTTCTGTTCCAATTCAACATCCAAATATTTATCCAGCTTGGAAATAATCTTTTTTATAATTTCTTCTTCAGATTTATTATTTAGTTTTTTTATAGAATCAATTAACAAAAATAATATCTCTTGTTCTTCTCTATTTATATTTGTTTTTAATAATGCATTTTTTAAAGAATATTTACCCTGAGTCTTTTGTACTTTTAAACCTAGTAATTCAAAAGTATTAAAATATTTAAGAAAAGCTTCTTGAGAATATACATTCCCAACAGAATCATTCTCTTTCAATTTTTCTATTAATTCATTTTTTGTTAACTTTTTTTCTAAAAGTATTTTTAATACTTCTAATATTCTTAATCCTGTATCATGATTTTTTTCAGGTTTTCTCATTCTAAATACCCTTTTTGTATAAGTTTTATTTTATCTATAAGTTTTTCTTTAAAAGAACTTGGAGATATGATTTTAAAATCAGAACCAAATAATAATAGTCTTTGTATAAAAATAAATTCATTATCTACAATAGCTGATATTCTAATTAGTTCATCTGTTTTTAAAATTATTTTCTCATCCTTTTGAAGTTTAAACGTATGTAATGAATTACCAAATAATTCATAAATGACTTCAAAAGAAGAATCTATATCATATTTATTAAACAAATCAACTCCATTGAGCTTCAATATTCTATCAAAATTAAGCATACTATTTTTAGCATATTTAAAAATATAGCACCTTAAATATAACTTTCCCGATTCATATGTAATTTTTTGAGGAATTACATCAATATCCTCTTCGCCGTAATTAGGTGATAAATATCTTATTTGTACTTTTTTACCGATAATTTGAGGATTTGAAATTTCTTTTAAAATTTTTTTATTTATATTTTTTAATAGTTGAGAATCATTTATATAATTAATTTGTTCTTCGTCAAGAGTTAGAGAAATCAATTTATCATATAAATCATTTAATACAAATATACTATTATAGTTTAATTTTTCTGCTAATTTATCTCTTAACTTGATTAAAACTTGTAAATCTTTTTTATTAAGACTTAAAGAAAACGGATGTTTTATCAACTGATATTCATAATTATTTGCCTTATTGGGTCTTAAAATTTCACAACCTGCAGACTTAAGAGTATTTATTGCTAATCGAACAGTATCTTTAGATACTGCTTTATTAGTAATTGAATCCTTTTTGACAATTTCAACCAATTCATCTATAGTATAACTTTTCAACATCAAAGACTTTAAAATCAATAAAGTTCTGTATCCTGTAATACTTATCCAAAACTTCTTAGTCTTTTCCAGAGTCTTACTTTGCTTATCCATATATTAATTTTAAATTAAAAAAGCAATATTAATAAATAGTTTACAATTAATTGTTACTTATTATGAAATTTTGTATGATGTAATAATGAATTGAGGATAATATGGTAAAAGAATGGAATGAATATTTTCTTGAAATTGCCAAAACTTGTGCTTCTCGTTCAAATTGTCTGAGAGCTCACGTTGGCGCAGTCATCGTTGGAGAAGATAAAAAAATAAAAGCCACAGGATATAATGGTACTCCATCGAAAGTAATTTCTTGTTTTGAACTCGGGAGATGCTACCGTATAGAAAATAATATACCATCAGGTACTATGTATGAAACGTGTAGAAGCATACACGCAGAACAAAACGCAATAATACAAGCGGGGCAAGACAGATGTCAAAATGCTACAATGTATATATATGGGCATAATTTTATATGTATACTTTGTAAGCGTTTTATTGTCCAAGCCGGTATAAAAGATGTTTATTTGAGAAAAGATGATAATTCTCCAATCGAACATATTTTGGTTGAAAATATAAAAAAAGAATTATCTGAAACTTTTTATAAAGTAACAAAATAAAAAAGAGGTATAAAATAAACCTCTTTTTTATTATCTTCTTTTAAATTATAAACAATCACATAAAACATTGAAATAACCTTGAGCTTTACCACAAACAGGACATTTAATTGGTGCGTCTTCATTTTCAACAATAAAACCACAATGCGAGCACATCCATTTTTCTTTATTTTTTCTCCTAAACATTTCATTATTTATTAATCTTTCATGTAATTTAGCATATCTTTTACTGTGATGTGCTTCAATAGTTGCAATATTAAAAAATGCAGCTGCTATATCTTTAAAACCTTCTTCCTCTGCAATAGTACCAAATTCAGGATATAATAAAGAATGTTCTTCTTCTTCATATTTCGCAGCACACATAAGATTTGCCCTTGTATCCCCAAAACAAGAAGGATATGTAGCATTTAATATTTGTACTTCTTCACCATCTAAGAATTTAAAATAAACTTCTGCATGTTCTTTTTCATTTAAAGCAGTCATCCTAAATATATTAGCAATTTCAATAAAACCTTCTTTTTCTGCAGTAGAAGCAAAAATGCAATATCTATTTCTTGCCATTGATTCACCGGCAAAAGCCTTCATAAGATTTTCTCTGGTTCTTGTATCCTTTAATGATTTTTTCTCCATAATTATTTCCTCCAATAAATTTATAAATGGTTTCTTTGTATGATATAATGACCATTATGGCTAAATTAATAGAATATAAAGAAAATAATGGCGAATATAATATGCGTTTTGACTCACAATTGCTTCATGATGCAATTAATGAGCAGACAAAAGAACCAATAATTCGTTTTTATGGTTGGAATCCACCTTGCGTATCTTTAGGCAGAAATCAATCATTGACAAATATAGATATTAATTTCTGTAAGAAAAACGGAATAGATATAGTAAAAAGAGTAACAGGCGGACGAGGTCTTCTTCACGATAATGAAGTAACATATTCATTTATATGTCCTGTAACTTTTTTAAAAAAAGGTGAAAGTATAATTACTTCATATAAAGAAATTTCATCAGCAATAATAGAAGGCTTTAAAAATCTAGATATAAAGCTTGAACTTGGCGGAAAGAAAAAAATTGAAGCTTCACATGATTATTGTATGCTTATCTCAACCGGTGCTGATTTATCGCATAATGAAAAAAAACTAATTGGCTCAGCACAATACAGAAAACAAGGTTATATTCTTCAACATGGTTCTGTTTTATTTAACTATAATTCTGATATTATAGAAAAAATTTTCCAAGAAAAAAATAACAATGATTATATTACATATATAGAAGAAATAAACCCTTCACTAACAAGGAAAGATATTATAAAGGCAATGGCAAAAGGATTTAAAGATTACTTTTCTATCTCTTATTCCTGAACTTCGCAGTATAATAAACAGAACTTTTACTTAAAATATTATGAATTCTTTCTTCATCATCATTAGTAGCAGCAGTCAAAAAATACCTCGTTCTCGTTTCTCTAGGATTAATAGTAAATTCTGCTTGAGTCAAAATAACATCTTTTGAGCCTTTTGGCAGTATAGATTTATACTTTCTATCTAAAGTTTCAGCAAAATTTTGAGCTGCATTGTGAACAGTACCATCAACAACATCACCATATTTTTCAAAAGTATCAACCAAATTATAGTTTTTTAATGAACGATTATTATTGAAAGAAATTCTTAATAATTGTGGAATAGATGCTTTAGGCTTGTCATCATTTATAGTAAATACCATTAAAGAGCCAAATGAAACTGGTGGAATATTCATTGATTTTCTTACCTTCATACTAATAACTAATCTGTGACATTTTTAAAACACGCACAAAAAAAAACTTGCTATTTTTAATATGAAATTACTTTAAAATCTGATACAATTAGATTTGAATATATTATTATCGAGGTCATTTATGGAAAAAATAAAAAAAACACTGGTTAATTATCCTTATTTAGAAAAGCCTGTAGAAATATATGAGAGAGAATGCGGACATAAAATTGTATTCGCTTATAAAAGCGGTTCTCTAATAAACATTAGCAGTTGGGTAAAGACAGGTTCTATAAATGAAAATGACGAAAATAACGGAATTTCACATTTTCTTGAACATCTAATGTTTAAAGGGACAAATAAACATAAAGCAGGTGAATTTGATAGAATCTTAGAATCAAGAGGAGCTATTGTAAATGCCGCAACTTGGAAGGATTATACATTTTATTATGTAACAATTCCTAAAGGCAGTGATAATAGAAATTTTAAAGATACACTTGAATTACATGCAGATATGATGCTCGATCCAATTATACCTGAAAATGAAATAGGTGAACCTTTTGACCTTAAGAATCCAAACATAACAACAAAAAGAGAAAGACACGTTGTTATTGAAGAAATAAGAATGAGAAAAGATCAACCTTGGACAAAAGTATATAATCAAACAAATAAAAATATGTACACATCACATCCTTATAGAAGAGATGTAATAGGTAATGAACAGATAATATCAACAATAACAAGAGAAACTGTACTTGATTATTATAAAACACACTACACCCCCAATAATATAACAACAATAATAGTCGGAGATTTGAATCCTGATGAAATAATTCCTCAGGTTATGAAAGAATTTGATTTTAAAGGACGAAAAAATAGAAAAAATGAACAATACAAAATAGATACTCCGACAAATACAACAAAATATGTGGAAACCTATTCAAAAATTAATACAGGATTTTTAATGTTTGGATATCTTGGTTCAAAAGCAATTGATATAAAAACATCAACAATATTAGAAATGTTGGCATTAATTTTAGGACAAGGACAAAGCTCCAGACTATATCAAGAACTTATAGAAAAAGCAGAAAAACAAATATTTAATATTATCTCAACAGATTTTTATCATTTCAAAGATGGTGGAAATTTCTTTGTACAAGCTAATTTTAAACCTGATGAAAAAGAAAATGCAATTAATCTGATAAAAGACCAAATCAATAAAATTTGTTCTGACGGTATAACAGAAAAAGAGCTTAAGAAAGCAAAAAAGAAACTAAAAGCCGGATTTGCAGAGAATTCGGAAAGTGTTTCAGATATTGCAGAGACAATAGGTTTTTATATGACTGTTTGTAACAAACTTGAATGTGTCGAAGAATATATGAACGTTATTGAAGAAATTACACTTGATGATGTCAAGAATACCGCACAAAATTATCTTGATGTAAACAAAGCTGTTATTTCAACACTAATGCCTGAACCATATAAAAAATAAAGGATAAAAAATGGAAAGATATACATTAAAAAATGGAATAAAAACAATTATAAAAAGAAATAATAATACACCAAGAATAGCAGTTGTTCTTTATACAAAATTAAACAATGATGAAGAAAATGCAGGTTTATATTATTTATTAACCCAATTATTATTTCAAGGAACAAAAAATAGAACATCAGAACAATTAGCAAATGAACTTGATGAAAATGCAATTGATTTGAATATTGAAAAAAAAGCTGATTATATTCGTTTTAAATTACTATGTTTGAATGAAGATGTAAATTTAGCCTTAGAAATTTTACAAGATATATTAGAAAATTCTACTTTTGATGAATTTGAGAAAGAAATTATAAAGATAAAAGGAGAATTTGAATCTGATTTAGATTCAGCAAAAGTTCAAGCACAAGATGAATACTACAGAACAATATTCAAGAATCATTCATATGGAATAGGTAGAAAAGAAGTAATAGAACAAATAGGTAAAATACAAAAAAAAGACTTGATAAAAATATATAGAGAGATAAAAAATTTCGGTCAGAAGAATATATCGGTAACTGGTGATATAGATAAAGAAATAATCATATCATTACTGGAGAAGCATCTTGGAAACCTAAAGAATACAGACATAAAAGATAATAGAAAAGATATTGAACCGTTAAATAAGAACTTAATTTCTGTAATAGAAAAAGACGATGCGAATCAGGCACAGATATTTATGGGATGGCGATTTCCATCTGTATTCACAGATGAATATGCAACAATTATACTTTTAAATACAATACTTGGTTCATCAGGACTAAGTTCGAGACTTTTTCTTGAACTAAGAGAGAAACAAGGACTGGCATATACAGTAAGAAGCGTATATGAACCATTTGTTTTATCCGGACATTTCTTCGTATATATAGCAACAGAGCCTAAAAATATAAAAACATCTTTAAACGGATTTGAAAAAGAAATTAATAGAATTATGACAGAAATAATATCAGATAAAGAACTTGAAGAAGCAAAAAATAATGCAATTGGAAAAAGACAATTTTATAAAGAAACAAATCTTTTAGAAGCTTCTTTAAATGGCTATTATGAATTTTTAGGTCTTGGTTTTAATTTTGAAGAGGAACTTATAAACAAAATAAAAGCGATAACAAAAGAGCAGATTATAGATACAGCTTCAAAATATTTTTCAAGAAATAGTGCACTGTGTGTATTAGCTCCAAAGAAATATCTTATAGAAGCTGATTTATTAAAAATATAACTGTCAAAACAGCTAAAGTTATGCTAAAATCAACGTAGAGAATATGAGCAACATTAAAACAGATAATCGAAAAATAACAAGAGAAATAGACAAGTTTAAGAAATCCGGCAACATACAAAAAGCTATAGAAACTTGCCAAGGTGCTATATCTAAAGATGAAAACAACGCAGAGTTGCATATAAAACTCGGTGATTTATATATGGAGTGGCATCTTGATATACACCAAATAAAGCAATATGTAGATGAAGCAATAACAGAATATCA
>CALUUL010000008.1 GCA_944323945.1 Candidatus Gastranaerophilales bacterium | reverse complement strand
TATATTTTTTTACTTTTTCTTTTTCTTCTGTATTATTTAGTTCTTTTACTAATGAATTTAAAATAGACACAGCTCTACTTATTTTTCCCTTACTCGCTACATAATCAGCATATTCTGTTATATTTTTTATATTTGCAGGTGCAAGCCTTTTCATTAACGAAAAATTTGAAAGCGCATTTTCTTCATCATTATTATTAATGCTACATTTTGCCATGTAATATCTATAATCAGCATTTGAAATATCAAATTCACATGCTTCTTTATAATATACATAAGCATCTTTATAATTTTCCAATATATAGTAACATTGAGCTATCTTTGCATAATATTCTTCTACTCTTGGATTAATTGATACTGCTATTTTATAATTCTCAATTGATTTATCATAATCTTTTTGTATAAAATACACCTCTGCTAAAATAGAATATGCTTCCGGGATATTTCTATCCAATAATAATACCTGCCCAATATTCTGTTTTACTTGCTCATAATTTTTCTTTTTAAACTCAATCCTAGACATCAAAATATATACTTGTATATATTTTGGATTCTGACTTATTATAGATTGACATATATCACTAGCTTTTTCATAATTCCCCAAATTGTAACTATAACTTGCTAACTGATACTTATACTCAATAGATTCACTATTTAGGCTTATTGCCTCCAAAATACTATTAATTGCCTTTTCCCATACATTTAATTTTGCAAAATATACTGCTTGTACATAATACAAAAAATCATCCTTTGTATTTTGAAAATCAATATCTTCAATAAGCTTCCCAGCTAATACTATTTCATTACGATTTATCAACAACAACACTTTCAGTGATAGTGCCTGATTATTATCAGGTTCAATTGTTAAAATATAATCTACTAACCTTTCTGATAAATCCATTTTCTTATTCATATAATACATATATGCTAATGCATAATTATATGTGGTATTTTCTGGTTCTATAGAAATAGCTTTACAATAACTTTCTTCAGCCTCTTTAAAAAATCCCTTTAAAGAAAATACTATACCTAAT
Organism: Candidatus Gastranaerophilales bacterium; assembly: GCA_944323945.1. Next base: position 45,952 of record CALUUL010000008.1, on the reverse strand, counting down.
TTAAAATAATATACCGGATTTAGAGAATTAGCCTTAATTGCATATGAATAATACTTAATTGCCTCATCTACATCTGATTTCATATAAAAAATTTCGGCAAGTATATAAAAAATCTCCGAGTCTTCTTTATATTTTAACAGTTTCAAACAAAGACTTTCAGCTTCTTCAATATGTCCCTTTTCAAACAAAAATTTAGCAACATTTACTCCGGATAAAATATTTCTTTCGTCAATTTGAAAAGATTTATTATAAAATTCTTCAGCAATGTCTTTTCTTCCGATCTTTGAATACGCCAAGGCAACATAATAGAATATTATGCTATTATTTAACTTATTTGAAAATTTATTAAAATATAAAATAATTTTTTCAAAATCATTTCTAATTTCAAAGAGATTAAATAATTCAATAGCAACTAAAATCGTTTCATACTGAATTTCATACAAACTTAAAAGAAGTTTTTCTGAACGATCATATTCTTTTATTGACTTTAACAACAACGCAAACCGAAATTTTGCAAAATGATTATTTGGATTTTGAGTAATTATTTGTTCATAAAAACTAACAGCTCTATCATATTGACACAACTTTGAATATAAATAAGCAAGCTCCAACATTATTTCAGAACTTTCATTATCAATAGTTAATGCTTTATAAAAATAATCAATTGATTTTTTATAATCACCATTATTTTTATATTCAAAAGCTTTTTTTAAATATTCCTTCAAATCATCCATAGCTATCAACTATTATATTTTTAATAATCAAAATAGTAAAGACAGAATTTTAGATTATCATACACAAATACAATTATTTAATATAAAATATCATTATGAATAAACGATTTGAAATATGTTCAAAATATAAACCATCAGGAGATCAGCCGAAAGCAATAAAAGAATTAACCGACGGTCTTATAAAAGGATATGATGCTCAAACATTGTTGGGTATTACAGGTTCTGGTAAAACCTTTACAATAGCAAACGTAATTGAAAAAATTCAGAAACAAACACTTGTTATAGCGCATAACAAAACTTTGGCTGCACAATTGTATAATGAATTCAAAGAGCTTTTTCCGAATAATGCGGTAGAATATTTTATTTCATATTATGATTATTACCAACCTGAAGCATATATTCCAAGAAGCGATACATATATAGAAAAATCAGCAACAATAAATGATGAAATAGACCGATTACGACATAATACAACAAGAAGCTTATATGAAAGAAATGATGTTATAGTAGTAGCATCTGTAAGTTGTATATATGGTTTAGGTTTACCTGAACAATATTTTAAAGGTGCGTTAAAGATTGAAGTCGGCGATGAAATAGACAGAAATGCATTTTTGAAAGAATTAGTAAAAATTCAATATACAAGAAACGATTTGGAATTAACTCGTTCTACCTTCAGACCAAGAGGTGATATCATTGAGATTATGCCTGCATATGAGAAAATGATAACAAGAATTTCTCTTTTTGGAGATGAAGTTGAAAAAATAACAAGAATAAATCCCGTTTCTGGAGAAATAATAGAAAATATTGATACAACAGTAATTTTTCCAGCAGTTCACTATATTTCGGGTGAAGAAGATAAAGAAGAAACAATAAAACTAATTCGCCAAGAAATGAAAAATCAAGTTCAGCAATTTGAATTTGAAAATAAATTAATAGAAGCTCAAAGGATATACCAAAGAACAAATTATGATATTGAAATGATAAAAGAAATGGGATACTGCAGCGGAATCGAAAATTATTCAAGAATAATAGAAAGAAGACCGCCTGGAAGTGCACCAGCAACTTTATTAGACTACTTTAATGACGACTTTTTACTTGTAATAGATGAATCACATGTATCAATACCACAACTAAAAGCTATGTATAATGGAGATCAAGCAAGAAAAACAGTTTTAGTTGATTATGGTTTCAGATTACCCAGTGCAAAAGATAACAGACCATTAAAAATTGAAGAATTTTGGTCAAAAGTAGGACAAAAAATATTTGTTTCTGCAACTCCTGGGGAATTTGAAAAATCTATTTCTTCCAATTTAGTAGAACAAATTATTAGACCAACAGGATTAGTAGATCCTGAAATTTTTGTAAGACCAACTCTTAATCAAGTTGATGACTTAATAAATGAAATAAAAAAAGTAACTGATAAAAAGGAACGAATTCTGGTAACAACTCTTACAAAAAAAATGGCAGAAGATTTATGTGATTATCTTCAACAAATGGGAATAAAAGTAAGGTATTTGCATAGTGAAATTGTATCAATTGAAAGAGTCGAAATATTAAGAGATTTAAGACTTGGAGTATTTGATGTATTAATTGGTGTAAACCTTTTAAGAGAAGGTCTTGATATTCCGGAAGTTTCTTTAGTTGCAATTATGGATGCTGATAAAGAAGGTTTTTTACGTTCTGAAACAAGCTTAATTCAAACAATAGGAAGAGCAGCAAGAAACATTTGTTCCAAAGTAATTATGTATGCTGATAAAATTACAGAGTCTATGGAGAAAGCAATAAAAGAAACCGAAAGAAGACGTTCTATTCAGTTAGAATATAATAAAATTAATAATATAACTCCTCAAACAATAAAAAAACCAATAGAAAATAATCTTCTTCAACTGGTTGCAAGTTACAGAAATATAGAAGATATAGTTGCAGAAGAAATGGTAGAAAATAATATTTCTCAAAAAGATTTACCAAAGTTACTTGATAAACTAGAAAAATCAATGAAAAAAGCAGCCTCTATTCTTGATTTTGAAAGGGCTGCCGAAATTAGGAACCAAATTAAAAAACTAAGAAATCTTTCTTTTTAATTTTTTCTTTTTCTTAATTTGAATTTCTGGTATTACATCTCCATATAAATCAGAACAAAATATAAAGAAAGAATAAAAAGAAATAACAATTACAATACATTTCAAAATTAACAAACTTACATTGTCACCTAACATTCCTAAAAGTAAGGAATATATAACATATGTAGATACACATATTATAAAAAAATATTGTAATACATAAGATAGAAACTGAACCGTGAAGTTTCCAGAAGCTTCATATATTTTTTTTACATTAAAAGCATCAAAAATATTACCATTTACACTATAAAATATAACAGGAAGAAAAATAAATGGAACAAAAAATACAACAACACAAATATATATAACAGCCATTACAAAAGGTTCAAATATAATATTTTTCTGGATTAAGGAAATACAATAAAAACAAAGAAAACTACCAGGTGCAATTGCAATGACAGAACCTACAGATTTTATAATAATATCAAATATATCAAACAAATTTGGGAAAATAGGTGAAATATTTTTAATATTCCTATTCATAGCAACCGAAGCACAACCCAACATTATCACAAATAAAACAATATATACAGGAGTCAACACTGGATTTCCATTCGGATAATTTAGATCATTATCCATAACATAGAAAAGAATAGCAGAAAATACACCTAATTTTAATAACCAACAAGAATCTCCGGCTAAACTTCTAATCGAATTTATTAATGATGCCATTCAAGAAATCTCCTTTTTAATAACTAATGTTCCACTTATAGCTTATCATTAAACTCTTCTCCTTTAATTTTTATAATAATATCAGTTACATCCTTATCATCTAGTGTTTCTTTTTCCAGAAGTTCTTTAGCTATTGCATCAAGTAAATCCCTATTATCCGTTAACAATTGCTTAGCAATTTCATAACGACCATCAATTATTTTTTTGACTTCTCTATCTATATCAGCAGCAAATTCTTCTGAAAAATCTCTTGTTGTACCAAAATCACGTCCCATAAACACATGTTCTTGAGATTTTCCATAGGTCATTGCCCCCATTTTTTCTGACATACCCCATTGAGAAACCATCTTTTTTGCTACTTCTGTTACTTTTTGCAAGTCACTTGATGCACCAGTTGAAATTTTATCGGCACCATATACCAATTCTTCTGCAACTCTTCCACCTAACGTCATAGTTATTTGATCTAATAGTTTTGACTTACTTACATGTACTTTATTATCTTCAGGTTTAGTCCAGGTTATACCTAATGCATATCCTCTTGGAATAATTGTCACTTTATGTAATTCATCACAATCTTTTAATAATTTCGCCAAAAGTGCATGACCTACTTCATGATATGATGTTATTTCTTTATCTTCATCAGTCATAACCTTACTCTTCTTTTCGATCCCAGCAATAACTCTATCTATAGCATCATCAATTTCAGCCATATTTATTACGCTCTTATTTTTTCTTGCAGCAAGTAATGCAGCTTCATTTAATAAGCTTTGCAAATCAGCTCCAGTAAATCCAGGTGTACGTTTTGCCAATACTTTTAAATCTACATCTTTATCTAATGGTTTACCTTTTGCGTGAACACCTAATATTTGTTCTCTACCTTTTACATCGGGAAGACTTACCATTATTTGTCTATCAAACCTTCCTGGTCTTAAAAGTGCATTATCCAAAATATCTGGTCTATTAGTTGCAGCAAGTATAATTATATTTGTGTTACCGTCAAATCCATCCATTTCAACCAGTAATTGGTTTAAGGTTTGTTCTCTTTCATCATGTCCACCGCCAAGACCAGCACCACGTTGTCTACCAACAGCATCAATTTCATCAATAAAAACTATACAAGGCTGATGCTTCTTTGCCTGTTCAAACAAATCTCTTACTCGTGATGCACCAACACCTACAAACATTTCTACAAAATCAGAACCACTTATAGAGAAAAATGGAACACCGGCTTCACCAGCTACGGCTTTTGCCATTAAAGTTTTACCTGTACCGGGTGCTCCAACCAACAATACGCCTTTCGGAATCTTTGCTCCCAATTTTAAGTATTTTTCACCATTTTTTAAGAAATCTACAATTTCTTCAAGTTCTTGTCTCTCTTCATCAATTCCTGCTACATCTTTAAATGTAACTTTTACTTTACTATCTATCATCATTTTGGCTTTACTTTTCCCAAATGATAATGCCTGAGAACCACCTGTCTGAATTATTTTTGCAAGTATTATAAAGAAAGCAATTATCAATAGTATTGGAAGTGCTGTTCCCATCAAGCCCATGAATGATGAAGACTCGTTTGACTTCTTTATTTCTACATTTACATTATTTTTATCTAAAGTTGGATATAAAGTATTATCATTAGAAGGTATATTAACTTTATATCTTAAAGATGCCGTTACTTGATCTTTTCCGTTTACTTTAGTTGTTATACTATCCTCCATTGGAATAGCAATAACTGTATCATTATCTATAACAACTTCTTTTATTTCAGCATTTTTTACTTTATTTATAAATTCAGTGTATGACAACACCTTTGTTGATGTAGTCGGCCCAGTAAATAACATTGAAACTAATGCTAATACCAAAATACCCACTACCAGCCAAATTCCCATTGATTGATTTTTGTTCATATTAAATCCCTTATAATAACAACCTTTTATAAAATTATAACATTAAATAAGCTTTTTAGAATAAAATAATAACTACTTTATTCGACCATATATATCTTCATAACGAATGATATCATCCTCTCCAATATAATCTCCTTTTTGAACCTCTAATATTTTAAGAGGTTCTTTTGTATGATTCTGCAATGAGTGTTTTGCCATTATTGGAATATCAATACTTTGCTGCTTTTTCAGAACTCGAACCTCATCATTTAAAACTACCGTTGCCACGCCTTCCAAAACAACCCAATGTTCACTTCTATAATTATGAGCTTGCAAAGATAATTTATGCCCTGGAGATACCGTTATAATTTTGCTTAACCAGCCATTTCCACCATTCAAACACGTATAAAAACCCCAAGGTCTAAAAACAGTTTTTCTTGAAATAGTTGTTGAATCATTATTCTTTTTTAACTCTTTTACAAGTTGATTTATATCTGCGGCTCTTAACTTATCACAAACTAATACAGCATCTTCTGTTTCTACTACTATTGTATTCTTTATGCCACAAACAGCTACCAACTCTTTTGAAGAATATATAAATGAATCCTTTACCTTTTCTACTATAACATTACCTTCTATAACATTTCCTTTAGTATCCTTTTCTCTATCATTATATAGAGCCTGCCAAGAACCATAGTCAGTCCATTTAGTCTCAAGTTCGACCAAAACAAGATTTTCACTTTTCTCCATTATCGCATAATCAATAGATAGTTCTGGAATATTTTCATATATTTCATACTTTATTTTATTATTTTCATCAAACATTTCTTTTGTAAAACCTTCACACTCATATGGTGCATACTTTTTATATGCCTCCAAAAAAGTTGAAATTTTTGCAAGATAAATTCCTGTATTCCAATAAAAATCTTTTTCTTTTATAAATTTAGAAACTTTTTCACTAGAGGGTTTTTCAATAAATTTCTTAACTTTTTTTCCTTCTTTTAAATTTTCTCCAGTTTGAATATATCCAAAACCTGATTCAGCATATGAAGGTTTAACTCCAAAAGTCACAATATAACCTTGCCTTGCAAGTAATTTTGCATTATCAATAGTTAATAAAAATGATTCTATGTTTTCTATTGAAAAATCGACAGGCAAAACAAGCACAAGCTCATCTTTTTGACCTTTTAAATAGGTTAAAGCAGAAGCTACAGCCGGAGCTGTATTCTTTGACATTGGTTCTGAAACAATTAAAGGTTTCGAACATAATTCTTTTAACTGCAATCTTGTATCATCAAATTGCCTTATATTGGTTATGGTTAAAATATTTTTACTTGATGTAATTTTCAAGGCTATATCATAAACATTTTGAATTAATGTCTTACCACCAAAAAGCCTTAATAGTGACTTGGGATATAAATCCCTAGAAACAGGCCATAATCTCTCGCCTGAACCTCCTGCCAATATTACACATTTCATTTAACAACTCCAATTAACCTAATATTTTTATAGTAACACAAATTAAATATTTTTTTACTTTTATACAAAATGAAAAGTTATGTAAAGATACTATTATTTCTTAGACAAAATTTTCTAAAATAGATATAATATTTTTAGGCTATGTCATGCTTTTTAATCAAAGGGGATTTTTATTAAATGGGAATATCTACGGTAGAGAAGATTGAAGGTAAAGAGTTTTCACCAAAAGAAATTAGAGAAATGTTAGGTATTGATAACTCTCAAATTCAGGAGTTATGTAAGCTTGCTTCAATAAAGTTAAAAAAGAATGATAGAGGTCTTACATATTTTACTCAAGATGATGCAAAAAAACTTAAAGATGCATCTATAGGTGAGAAAATGAAATATGTTACACCTACACCATCAAAGAATGTTGTTCATAAGGGTACGAATTCGATTTCTGGTGCTTCTATTATGCAGCTTGTTGAAACCCTAAGAAATATTGAAAAATCAATGACAGATAAAATCACATCTGTTCTTGATGAAAAACTTGATGGCATGGACGATGTTGTTATGGAACTTATCAGAGTAAAAACAGAAAATGAAACGATGCGTTTTAAAATTAATGAATTGAACAAAGAAAACTATAGACTAAAAAAAGAAATTAATTCATTTAAGAAGGTTCCATTTGGATTTTATGCAAAAACCACACCTGACACAAATTTATTCTAGATAAATTCTATATGGTTAATAGTATTTGAATTATTCCAATAAATTTTAATTTTGTTTTCAATTTTATGATAGTTAAGCTGATTAGAAGATGCGGTGAGAATTGCATCTTCTATTTTTAAAATATTTTTATCTGCAAGATTTTTAATAATATCACACAAAAGCATTGAACTGCCGGCAAAAACTCCTTCAGAATTAACCAGTTTCCCATTTTTATTATATATTTTTTGACCTGCAAAAATTTGTTCTTTCTTTTTACTATGTGCGAGAGGAAGAGCATCACTTATAAGTAAAACTTTATTCAACGGTTTTTGTTTAAAAGTTATTTTAAGTACATCATCACTTACGTGCATTGAATCGGCAATAATTTCTGTATAAATATCATCATTTATTAATGCCGAAACAACAGTAGAATCACCCCTATGGCTAAAACTTCCCATTGCATTGTATAAATGAGTTACTTGATTTACATCTGAAAGAACTTTCGCAACAGAATGCCCAGCGGATATTTTTATATTTTTTGATTTTAAATATTTACAAAAAGACATCCCATTATCTAACTCAGGAGCTAATGTAACTATTTTTATAATTTCATCTTCAAATTCTTTGAACAAATCTATATTCAAAGGCAATATATATTTTTTTTCATGAATTCCTGCCTTTTCAGGATTTATAAAAGGACCTTCCAGATGAATACCGACAATTTGTGCAGACTTATGTTTTTGTTTAATTTTTGCTTCTTTAATAACTTCAATTCTCTCTTTTATTTTTTCTAAGCTGTCTGTCATAACTGTAGGAAAAAAAGCAGTAACTCCATTTTCTAAAAGCATTTCAGCAACACAACAAATATCTTTAACACTGCAATTCATAAAATCATAACCAAATGCACCATGAATATGTTGTTCTACAATACCATCTGTTATATACATATTTACCTCAATGAAGCTATTGCTTCTTTCATATTATGACTTGAGAATATATAATTTCCTGCAACTAAAGCATCTACACCTAGTTTTTTACAATAGGAAGCAGTTTCTATATTAATTCCTCCATCAACCTCTACAATAACATGAGTTGATATCTTTTTAATTTCACTTATTTTTTCAGCGCAATCCGGCATAAATTTTTGACCGCCAAAACCTGGCTCTACAGTCATAATTAAAACCAAGTCAACATCTTTTATATATTTTTCTACTTCAGCCACTTCTGTTTTTGGTTTTATTGATAACCCTACTTTCTTACCATATGAACGTATCAGACCTATTAAATCATCAACTTTATTTTTAGATGCCTCATAATGAAATGTTATAATATCAGAACCAGCTAATGCAAAATCTTTTATATACTTTTCAGGATTTTCAATCATCAAATGAACATCCAATGGAATATTTGTTACACATCTTATAGCCTTAACCACTGGAGCTCCAATTGTAAGATTAGGAACAAAATGTCCATCCATAACATCAATGTGCACCCAGTCAGCACCATTTTTCTCTAATTTTTTTATTTCAGATTCTAAATTAGCAAAATCACTGGATAATATTGATGGTGAAATAATAATTTTTTTATTCATTCTCACAGCTTTCTATAATTTTTAATTTTTTTATTGCATTTACTGCCGCAATCTTTTCTGCTTCTTTTTTAGTTTTTGCAATGCCAGTTCCCAAGTTCTCACCTTGATAAAACACTGCTACTTCATATATTTTATTATGTGCTTGACCAGATTCAGAAACTAATTTATAGACAGGTAAATCTTTATTTTTAGATTGTGTATACTGTTGCAATATTTCTTTTGAATTATAGAAATATAATATCTCGTCACAATCAATATTCATACTATTATATATTTTATACAAAAAATCTTTAACACATTCAAAACCACTATTTTTATATACAGCACCTAAAACAGCCTCCATTGCACAAGCATTTATAGATTCTTTGTCTCTTCCTCCATCTTTTTCTTCATGAATACCAATATTTAAATATTTATCAATATTTAAGTTTTTTGCTATCTTGGCTAAAAGTTCATCACTAACTAAATAACTTCTTATTTTTGTTAATTTTCCTTCGCTATAATTCTGATATTTATCAAAAAGATATTCACTAATAATTAGCCTAAGAACAGAATCACCAAGAAATTCTAAACGCTCATAATCAGGTTCATCTTCTCTGTTTTTTTCAAAATTAAAAGACGGATGAGTTAACGCAATGTCTAAAAGTTTTTCATCCGTCATATTTATATCTAAAATTTTTATAAGTTTCTTTATTTGTTTTTTTCTAGCCACAGATAACATGGAATACTTTCTTTATAAATTCTCCAACCATCGGTAAAGTAAGATTTGTAAGAATAAAGAACTTTATATAATAATAGGCAACAGGAACTGAAAATAAATAGCTGTCAGCCCTATCAAGAAAACCACCATGCCCCGGCAAAGAATTGCCTGAATCTTTTACACCGGCATCGCGTTTTATTAAAGATTCCGACAAATCACCCAACTGCGCCATTACAGTTACAATTAAAGCCAAAACAAAGGAATGATACAAAGAAATTCCAATAAATTTCCCAATTATCAATCCCGCAAGAATTGCACAAAATCCGCCTGCTAATGAACCTTCAATTGTTTTTTTAGGGCTAATTACAGGAGACAATTTATGTCTTCCAAATTTTACACCAAAATAATATGCTGCAATATCTGTAAATAAAATCACAAAGAATATAAATACCAAGAAATATAATCCTTGCTTAAATGATATACCAAATAATGAAACATCAGGTCCCATTTCTCGAATTAAACAAATATGACAAGGCATCCAAGCAATTAAAAACCCAAGTATAGTTGTTGCAACATTAGCAATATATGGTTGCCTACCTCTAAATAAAACAGCAAGAAAAGAACCAATAGTTCCAAACAAAAGAACTAAAGGAAGTAATTCACCATATCCGCACGCTGAAACAAGTACCATAGAAACGGAAACTATTAATATAACTTTAAAAAATGGCAAAAAGCCTTTATTTTTTAGTATATCAGCATACTCTTTTGATGCTGTAATTATAAATAAAAGTAAAAGTGCAAGTAACCATTTTCCGCCAAGCAAAATACAAGAGAATACAAGAGCCCCCATTGCGAAGCCTGTAACCAAACGGTTTTTTGCAATAGTATCTAACACTGCCACTATACTGTTAAGACCTCTTTTTCTTTTTCAGCACAATTGTCATCTGCGATTTTAATATATTTATCAGTCAGTTTCTGAATTTTATCTTGATTATCTTTTACAATATCTTCAGAAAGATTTTCAGCCTTTTCAATCTTTTTCAATTCATCTGTCATATCTCTTCTGATATTTCGGATAGCAACCTTGGTTTCTTCACAAACTTTTTTAACATCCTTACAAATTTCTTTTCTCTTATCTTGAGTTAAAGGCGGAAATATCAATCTTACTACAATTCCGTCACTGTTTGGATTGATACCTAAATCTGCTTTTACTAATGCTTTTTCTACATCCTTAAGAATAGTTTTATCATAAGGAGCAATAACTAAAGTAGTACCATCTTGAACACTAACTTGAGATAATTGTCTCAAAGGAGTAGGAGCACCATAATATTCAACCAAAACCTTATCAAGAATCATTGGATTAGCACGACCTGTACGAATAGAAGAAAATTCTTTCTTCATTTGATTAATAGCTTTTTCCATTTTTTCTGAACCTATACTGAACATTTCATCAACTGTCATTTTATCCTCCTACATATGTTCCTATATTTTCGCCTTTTAATATTTTTATAATGCTGCCTTTTGCTGCAAAATCAAATACCACAATTGGTATAGAATTCTGTTTACATAAAGCACAAGATGCAGTATCCATTACTTTTAAACCTTTTATAATAATATCATCATAGGTAATATTACTATATTTCTTAGCATTTGGATTGATTCTCGGATCATCAGAATATACGCCATCTACACCATTTTTAGCCATCAACATTGCTTCAGCACCTATTTCAGAAGCTCTTAATGCTGCAGCTGTATCTGTTGTAAAGAATGGGTTTCCTGTTCCTGCTGCAAAAATAACAACTCTTGATTTTTCAAGATGTCTAATTGCTTTAAACCTAATATAAGGTTCTGCTATTTTATCCATATCTATTGCTGATTGTACTCTACAATGAACATTTATTTTTCTTAAAGCACTTTGAAGTGCAAGCGCATTCATAACTGTAGCAAGCATTCCTATATAGTCGCCAGTAGCCTGATCCATACCATATTTTGCTGAATTCTTTACCCCTCTAAAAATATTACCGCCACCAACAACTATTGCAATCTCAGCACCGGCATCATATGCTTGTTTTACTTCATTTGCAATCATTTCCAACGGATTTTGATCAATCCCAAATTCTTGTTTTCCCAAAAGAGCTTCACCGCTTAGTTTTAGCAGAATTCTCTTATACTTTAATTTCTCTTCCATATAAACCTATTTAAAAACTATAAAACAATACGCTTATTATACCTTAAATTAATCTGAATTGTATATAAATTAATTAATTTTTATTATTATTTATACATTTCTTTAACCTGATTAAATTTATATTTTGCCATATATGCTTGAACAAAGCCCATAACGCATAATGATACAGCTAGAGCAATCCAATAGCCACTCAACGACATATCATATCTATAAACAAGCAGAACAGCTACTGGCATTCCAACAATCCAATAACCAAAGAAAACAGCATTAGAAACAAAAGCTGTCAATTTAAACCCTTTTAAAATACCGCCCGAAACAACCTGAAATCCGTCAAAAACCTGATACATTGCGACTACCATCATTATTGGCAGTGCAACATCCAACACTGATTTATTATCTGTAAACAAGCTTATTAACTGAGTTGGGAATAGAGCAAAACATATTCCTGCTAATGCCATAAAACCTACACCCATTATCAATCCTGCCAATGAAAATCTTTTTATTTCCTCTGTTTTTCCAGCTCCATAATAATATGCAACTTTTACTGATACAGCTGTAGATATAGCTAAAGGCACCATAAATGTTGAAGATGATATTGTAGTTAAAATACTGTGTGTTGCTGCAAGTAAGCCAGACTCTCGACCAACAAGTATTGTCACTATATTGAAAGCTAGAAATTCTAATAATAATGCGGCGCCTATCGGATAACCTATTTTTATTAAACTTTTCATATATGAAAAATCAATTTTGGATTTAAAATCAATAAACCTAAAAACATATAAAAACATTATAATTCCCATTAATGTTCTTACTGATAAAGTAGCAATTGCTGCACCTTTTGACCCCATTGACGGAATACTTCCAAATCCAAAAACTAATGTAATATCAAAAATAAAATTTACAACTACCGCCAATAACAGTATTAAATTAGGGAAATTTACAATTTCATATGATTGTAAGAATTGTTTTACTCCTTCATATATAAACATTCCAAACATAGAAAATGCTACAATCGTAATGTATTCTTCAATATAAGGAATTAAATGTTTTTCAAACCCCATATATGGTATCAATAATTTTGAGCAATAACAGATTACAGAAAAAAATACAGCCAAGACAAACGAAAAAATTAAAGTTGAAAGTAAATACTTTTTTGTTTTTTGTTTTGAACCTCTTTTATTTGCAAGAACTATTGAAACAGCACATATTAAACCAATACCAAAAATAAAAATAGTAAATAAAATAGAATTTGCAATACTTATTGCAGCAAGAGAATCTATTTTATACTTTGCAACAACAAAAACATCAGTAGCACCAATCAATGTATGACCAAGATTTCCTATCAAAAGAGGAAATGCCAATATTAATAAATCTATAAAGTAGTACTTATAATTTCTTATTTTTTCGGCTATTTTACTAATTGCTATGCTCATTTTTTCTAAATTGTTTATATTCTTCTTTGTGAATTCTCATATCATTTGCTCTATCATAATATTCAACAAATTTCATTCCCAGCTCGTCTGCTTTTTTTCCAGCATATTCTAGTAGTTCATACATTTCTTCTGAAATATTATATTTATTATTGATATACCAACCACCTTCTACATCAAGTACAACACTTTTAATACCTGCTTTAACAGTCAAATCAAACCATTTATCAAGTTCATCTTTATTATCATTATAACCTGGATAAATAATAAATTTGGTTTTTGCCTTGTATATATTATCTGTTTGACTGGAAGCATATTTTGTTAAATTTTCCCATACTTTATCAAAATGATTGACTCTTTTTATATTAGTATATGTTTCTGGAGTACCTGAGTCGACAGAACATACTAAAGTTACCTTTCCTTCTCGTAACCCTCTCTCAATTGCAGGCGAATATTTGACACAAGAAGAATGGACTCTGATATTGTCACAACCTGCATCCATTAACATATTCATCATTGGTTCAAATTCCGGTAATAATGCTGGTTCTCCACCACCAAACCCAATTTCTCCGCCGCCTCTGACTTTTCCCATATCAACAAGTTTTTTAATTACGGGATACATATTATAATTTTCCCTTTTATTAAAAAAGTCAGATTGTTCATTAGTAAAACAGTATTTACATTTACAATTACATTGCGTCCAATGATTAAAAACCATATAACTAATATAATCTTCATCATCCCACTCACGTTCTTTTAAGAAAAAACAACCTTTGCATCTTTCAAGGATAACTCCTTTTTTATTTAGTTCTCTCATTTTTCTTTTTTCTTTGAAGAACTTATTCCAATCAATCATTTGACCTTTATAATTATCTATAAGAATCTGTCTGCCACCACCTTCATGACAGTTAAAACAGCACATCTTTATATCTTCATAATCAACATTAAAACCATGCTGAATATATTCACAACTTATATATTTTCTATTTTTCTTTTCTTTTTTAAATAAAGATTTTATTTTTTCGAACATTATTTTTTACCTATTAATTGATAATATATAAAAACGAAAGACTATATTATAAATATAATGTAAAATTTAATCTTTCAACCACTTCTGAAAAAACTCTAAACCAACTTTAGCACTTTTTTCAGGATGAAATTGCACAGCAGTTACATTATTTTTTTGGACAGCAGCACAAAATTTAACGTTATAATCAGTATATGCACTTATTATATTTTCATCCTTGGGTTCTACATAATAAGAATTTACATAGTAAAAATACCCTTCAGGAATATAGATATTATTTTGAGTTGGAACTACTTTATTCCATCCGATTTGAGGAATTTTTCCTTTTGTAAAACGCTTTACTTCTCCTTGGAAAATTCCAAGCCCACTAACATTAGGTGCCTCTTCACTACTTTCAAAGAGAATTTGAAGTCCTATACATATCCCAAGAAAAGGAATCCCTTTTTGACAGCACTCTTTTATAACTGGAATGAGTCCCTTTTTCTTCAAATTGCTCATAGCTTGAGCAAAATGACCTTGACCAGGAAAAATAATTTTTTCTGCTGACAAAATTTCATTTTTATCAGATGTTATAATAAAAGGAGTATTAAGAAATGTCAGCATATTTGCGACACTTCTTAAATTTCCCGCTTCATAATCTACAATTACAACTTTATTCAAAATAGAAACCGTCTTCTTTTAATCTTTTTATAACTTCACGCATTTGTTCTTCAGAGGCAACGATTGACATTCTGAACCAGCCTTCTCCGTTTTTACCGAAACCACTTCCCGGAACTAAAACAATTCCTGATTTTTGTAATACAGCATCTGTAAATTCTTTTGAAGTTTTATATTTTGGAGGTATTGGTAACCAAAGATAGAATGTAGCCTTTGGCGGATTAATCTTATCCATTGGCCAACCAAGATCTTTAAAACCTTCTACAACTATTTTCTGTTTTCTTTCAAATCGTTTATTTGCCTCTACTATATATTCATCGCCTTCTTGTGAATTTAAAATAGCAGCTGCTGCTTTTTGAATAGGCTTATAAATTCCAGTATCAATGGTTGATTTTAATTTTGTCAAAATTCCAACAGCATCTTTATTTCCACAAACCCAACCTATTCGCCAACCAGTCATAGAATATGGCTTTGAAAAACTATAAAATTCTACTGCAATATCTTTTGCACCTTCAACTTCAAATACACTTGGTGCTTTGGGAGCGCCTTCAAATACCATATCTATGTAAGCGGCATCTGACATTAATAGAATTTTATTTTTCTTACAAAATTCAACAGCATGTTTCATATAAGCCATATTAGCAACAGCTCCTAAAGGATTGTTTGGATAGTTAATAATGAGAGCTTTTACTCTTTTTATTGAATATCCGTCTTTTTCAAGATTTTCTGCTACTATATCTAAATTTGGCATAAAATTATTTTCAGGTTTTAATGGCAAACCGTATGCTAACCCACCGGATACTTTTACCATTTCTTTATAAGAAGCATACCCTGGATCAGGTATTAAAATTATATCTTGCTTAGAAACATCAGTTGTAGGATTAACCAATGCTCTAATCATATTAGCTATACCTTCTTTTGAACCTATTAAAGAACATATTTCTGTTTTAATATCTAAATCAACTCCAAAACGATTTTTCATTCTTTTAGCAACCGCTTCTAAAAAATATGATTCACCTTTTGGAACAGTATAAGTATGCAAACCCTCTTCGTTAACAGCTTCAATTAACTTTTTTGTAACATACTCTGGCGGTGCTTCAACAGGAGCACCCATTGATAAAGAAATTGGTTTTCTTCCCTTTGCTATTAATTCCGGAGTCAAACGCTGAGTTTCTTGCTTAATTTGAAACATAATGTATGTTTCTAAAGATTGAACATAATCGTTAAATAATTCTTTCATTTTATGTCTCCAACTAGATCTATACCTTACTTTTTGATTGCCAAGCCCAAGCATTATGATTGTGAATACTTTCTTGAGCTTCGACTTCTACTTCGTAGAAAGTAACTTTTTCATCTTTTTCTAAAAGACAAATAACATCACGCAAAACATCCTCAACAAACTTAGGGTTTTCATATGCGGATTCTGTCACAAATTTTTCATCACATCTTTTTAATATCGAGTAGACCTGACAAGAACCGCAACTCTCAATTTTTTCAACCAAGTCCTCAATCCAAATCATATCTTTTTCATCATAACTGACTTTTACTTTGACCATTGTTCTTTGATTATGAGCAGAATATTTTGATATTTCCTTAGAACAAGGACACAATGTTGTAACAGGAACTTTTACTCCTAATATAAACTTATAATTATCACCTGTTAAATCACCTTGAAAAGAACAGTCATAACCTACTGGAAATTCCATTTCGCTAATTGGTGCTTTTTTATTTATAAAGTATTTAAACTCAAATTTAACATGAGCAGATTCTGATTCTAATCGTTTTTTTACATCTTGTAAAAGACCTTTTATATCTACGCCAAGGGTTCTTTTACTTGAATACTCACTTAATATTTCAATAAAACGGGACATATGTGTACCTCTATAATCATGAGGCAATGTAACACTTAATCGAGCTTTCGCTGATACAACTTGACTATCTGCATTCTTCCTATCTATTAATAACGGAACTTCAACTCCATTAACACCAACTTTTTGAATATCAATTCCTCTTCTATCTTTTTGATTTTGTATATCTTTTAACAGACTATTCATCATCTTCTTTTTCTAAAGACTCCATATCATTACTTTCCATAGCTAAAAGCAATTTTAAAGCAGCTATTCTTTGAGTTTGAGGAGGGGCTACTCTCAACAATTCAATTGCTTTTAACATTACAGGATCGCTATCATACCAACGATTTCCTTTTTCTGCAAATTGCTGAGTAATTTCATAAATTCTTTCAATTACATCCTGCGCAACTTGTTCTTGAAGAGAAATAATAAAATCTGCTGCCGTTGATTTTTTATCATCTGTCTGCAATTTTAAAAGTTCTAATGCTTCCTTTAATATAGGATCATTATCATACCAACGTCTATAACCTTCTGGCATTTCTTCTCCTTAATTCTCTTTTAATAACTTTATTATAATATTTTTTGTATCCTCGAAAACAGTTTCTATAGAATTATTTGCATTTATTAACTTTATTCGATTTGGTTCTTCCTTCTGTAAATCAAGATAACCATTTCTTACTTTTCTATGAAAATCTATTCCCGCTGATTCCATTCTGTCTTTTTCACCGCCAACTCTTTGCTGAGCAGTCTCTGTAGAAACATCATACAATAAAGTCAAATCAGGTCTTAAGCCATTTACCGCTATTTTATTCAGTTCTTTCAATAAAGATATATCTTGACCTCTTCCATAACCTTGATATGCAATTGTAGAATCAGTATGTCTGTCACACAATACTATTTTCCCTTCTTCTATAGCTGGCTTAATAAATGTTTCTACATGCTGGGCTCTATCTGCAAGAAATAAGAACATCTCACATCTATCTGCAACTATACCATTATGATGTAATAGTATATCTCTTATTTTCTGACCAATATCCAAAGCACCGGGTTCTCTTGTTACAGTAACACTATAACCTTTTTCTTCCAAAAATGTTTTAACATTATTTAGCTGTGTAGTTTTTCCGGAACCATCAGCACCTTCAAAAGTAATAAATAAACCTTTTTTCATATTACAGAATATCCCAGCCGGTATATTTTCTTAAAACTTTTGGTATGGTAACTGTTCCATCTTCATTTTGGAAATTTTCCAAAATTGCAGCAAATGTTCTTCCTACAGCAAGACCTGAACCATTCAATGTATGTACAAATACAGGCTTACCTGTTTCTTTGCTTCTATATCTTATATTGGCTCTTCTGGCTTGGAAATCACCGAAATTAGAACAGCTAGAAATTTCTTTATAGTTATTATAAGAAGGTAACCAAACTTCCAAATCAAAACATTTTCTCGCAGAAAAACCAATATCTCCTGTTGAAAGTGCAACTCTTCTATATGGAAGTTCTAATAATTCAAGTACTCTTTCTGCATTTCTTGTCAATTTTTCGTGTTCTTCAACGCTTGTTTCAGGAGTACATAGCTTTACTAACTCAACTTTATTAAATTGATGCTGTCTTATTAATCCTCTTGTATCTTTACCTGCACTGCCTGCTTCTCTTCTGAAACAAGGTGTATATGCAGTCATATACTTTGGCAAATCATCTTCATTTAAAATTTCACCTGAATATATATTTGTAACAGGTACTTCTGCTGTCGGAATCAAGTATAAATCTTCTTCTTCACATTTATACATATCCTGTGCAAATTTTGGAAGCTGACCAGTTCCCGTCATTGCTGCAGCATTTACCATTACAGGCGGTAATATTTCCTCATAACCGTGTTCTTGAGTATGAGTATCTAAAAAGAAATTAATTATCGCGCGTTCTAATTGAGCACCTTTTCCTCTATACAAAGAAAATCTTGATTGCGAAAGTTTAACTCCTCTTTCAAAATCTACTATATTTTTTTCTACACATATATCCCAATGTGCTTTTTGCACAAAGTTTACTTTACGAGGTTCACCATATCTTTTTACTTCTACATTATCATCTTCTGATAATCCTATAGGAGTTGTCTCATCAGGAATATTAGGTGTTGATAAAAGAAGGTTTTTTTGTTCTAAATCAAGTTCTTGTTCTTTTTCTTCCAAAGCTTTGATTTCATCAGCCATTTCTTTTACTTGAGCTTGAATTTCATCTGTATTTTGTCCTTGTTTCTTTAATATACCTATTTCTTGAGACATAGATTTTCTTTTAGCTCTGAGTTCATCAGCTTGAGTTTGCACTTTTCTTCTTTGAGCATCTATATCTAAAATACCGTCAATAGATAAATTTGGATTTCTCCTTTTTAATAGCTCATTAACTTTTTCGGGATTTTCCCTAATCATTCTAATATCTAACATAATCACACCTCGTATTTATCACTTAGTATTTTATTCGAAACACATTTAAAATAAAAGCTATTTTTTTGCTATAATTATAATCAAGGAAAAAGTTATGACAGAAAAGAAGTATAAAAAGAGAATATTATTCATCGGAATGCCTGATATGGCATTGGTTTGCTTAAGTAAACTAGCTGCAAAAGGAATAAATATAGTAGGGGTTGTACCACCATCTAAAGATGATCCTACAAACAAACTAATGGTTGATACTGCACAAACTCTTGGGTTTGATATTATTGATTATAATATAAGTTTAAGTGATAAAGGCTTTTTGCAAAGAATAAAAAATCTTAATGCTGATATTGGTGTTGTTGCATCTTTTAATAAAAGATTACCAAAAGAATTACTTCAACTGACAAAAGATGGCTTTATAAATTTACATCCATCAAAATTACCTGATTATAGAGGTGCAAATCCATATTCTCACGTAATTATAAATGGTGAAGAAGAATCTGCTATTACACTTCATTTTATGGATGAAAATTTCGATACAGGAGATATTATTTCCCAATATAGATTCAATTTAGATTTAAATGAAACAATGGGAACATTATTTTACAGGACGAACCAAATGTGTGCTTCAATGATCTATGAAGCATTAGATTATTATGAAACCCATGATTTTCCAAGAAAACCTCAACCTAAAGAGGGAGAATACAAAAAAGCAGAAGCATTATCTTTCGAAAAGAAAAATATTTTTATAGACTGGAATAAATCAGCAGAAGAGATTGAAAGATTTATTAGAGGGTTAAATCCTTATATAGGTGCCATAACTTATTACAATGGAACTATCTTGAGAATAAACTCTGCATATGTTATAGAAAAAAATCATAATTTTACACCGGGAACTATATGTGATACAAAAAATTCATTAAAAGTTGCTTGTGGTGAAGATATTTTGGAAATAGATTCAATTCAATATGGAGCATTTTTCATTTCTTCAGGAAGAGATTTTGTAGAACGTTTAAATCCTAAAAAAGGAGAAATTTTATACAGTGAATAAACTTCATTTTCTAACAGCCGGTTTACCTTTAGCTGCAGAAGGAAAAGGCTATAAAAAGGGACTTGATTTGATTAATCAAATGGATTTAGATGGACTTGAGGTTGAATTCGTTCATGGTGTAAAAATGAATGAAATAAATCAAGCACTTGTAAAACAATTCAGCCAACTTACAGATAAAAAAATCACTTGCCACGGTCCATATTACATAAATCTTAACTCTCAAGAAGAAGAAAAAATCGAAGCAAGTATTAATAGAATAATTGAAACTGCCAGAATGGGCGAGAAAATAGGTGCATACAGTATAACTTTCCACGCTGCATTTTATATGAAACAATCTATAGATGAAGTTTATAAAACAGTATATAAATCTATGGAAAAAATCTGTTCAATATTAGAAGAAGAAAACAACAATATATGGGTACGTCCTGAAACTACAGGGAAAGGAACCCAATGGGGAACGTTAGAAGAGATTGTACAACTTTCAAAAGAGTTTAGAAATGTATTACCTTGCGTAGACTTTGCACATATTCACGCAAGAAATAACGGAATATATAATACCTATGATGAATTTTCCAAAATATTTGAATATATGGGAAAAGAATTAGGGAATGACATTTTTAATAATTTCCACGCACATTTAGCCGGTATAGAATATGGAGCAAAGGGTGAAAAAAATCACCTTGTTTTTGAAGAAAGTGATATGAATTACAAAGATCTTTTAAAAGTATTTAAAGAATATAATGTAAAAGGTGTTTTAGTATGTGAAAGTCCTAATATAGAAACGGATACAAAACTTTTAAAAGATTATTATTTAAGTTTGTAAAAAATAGAGCAGTAATTCTGCCCTATTTTTTTATCTATATTTTTTATTTCTTTGACACTACATATATTAAATGATAGCCGAATTGTGTTTTAACCGGATCAGAGACAACCCCATCTGGAAGATTAAAAGCTGCATCTTCAAAAGGTTTAACCATATCTCCTTTACTAAACCAACCTAATTTACCTCCATCAGCACCTGATGGACATTTAGAATATCTTCTTGCAGCACTTGTAAAATTACTGAAAATTTCAGCTCTGGTTTGTCCTTTCATAATTTCATTTTTTAGGTCAATTGCCTCTTTTTCCGTAGGAACTAATATATGATATGCTTGCACTTGCTTATATTCAGCAGCCTCAACTCTTGATGAAACGGAATTTAAAGAACATAAACAATTACCGGAAAGGCAAATTAATGTCCCAAAAAATGAAACTAATAATAAAAATTTTTTCATAAAAGACTCCTTCTATATTTCAATAGAAATTATAATTGAATATTTTATTTATTTAAATTAATAAACTGGTTTTCCCTTGTTATAGCAACAACACCGGAACGAACTAATTCTTTTACTCCTAAAGGCTTTAAAAGTGCCAAAATAGTAGCAACTTGCCTTGTATCACCACAAAATTCCAATGTATAAGTATCTGTTGATACATCGATAATTTTTGCATCAAATATTTCTGAGATTCTTAAAATCTCACTTCTTACATTATCTTTTGCTGTAACCTTGCAAAATATTAATTCTTTTTCTATGCATTTTTCTGCAGACTTTGGAAGTTCTACAACTTTAATTGTATTTATTAATCTATTCAATTGTTTACAAATTTGCTCTATAACAAATTCATCGCCAACTGTAACAATTGTTATTCTTGAAAAAGACGGATCAATTGTTGCGGCAACAGATAAACTTTCTATATTATATCCTCTGGTTGAGAATAAATCACAAACACAAGATAAAATCCCTGGTTCATTTTTTACTAAAATAGATATAGTATGTCGCATAATTATTCTCCCAATCCTGTTTCATTTGATAAAAGAACTTCATCTAAAGGTTTACCGGCTAAAACCCAAGGATAAACCATTTCAAATGGTTCAACAACAAAATCTATAATAACTGGTCCATTATATGCTATTGCTTTATCAAGTGCAGAATTAATTTCTTCTTCTTTTGTAACTCTTATACCAAGAATTCCATATGCTTCTGCCAGTTTCACATAATCAGGTGATGTTATTGGAGTTTGAGAATAATGCTTATTAAACATTTTTTCTTGCCATTGTCTTACCATTCCAAGATAACCATTATTAATAACAGCAATCTTTACAGGAATTTTGTAATCAACGCAAGTCATAAGCTCTTGTATATTCATTTGAATACTGCCATCACCTGCAATATTAAATACTAATTTATCAGGGGCAGCAATTTGGGCTCCAATCGCAGCAGGAAATCCAAAACCCATAGTTCCTAACCCACCTGATGTAATCAACTGTCGCGGTTTAGAAAATTTATATAACTGAGCAGTCCACATTTGATGTTGACCAACTTCTGTAGCAATAATAACATCTTTGTCTTTTGTTTTATTATATATAGCTTCAATAACATCCTGTGGGCTCATAATGCCATCTTTAACAGCTTTAATAGCTTTATTATGCTTCCACTCATTTACTTGTTTAATCCAATTTTGTCGTTCTTCCAAGTCATAAGTATATTTACCTGTATTATATTCATTTAACATTAAATTTAAAACTTTTTTGGCATCACCTACTATAGGTGTATCAACATGAACATTCTTACTTATAGAACAAGGATCAATATCAACATGTATAACTTTTGCATCTTTACAAAAACGTTTTAGACACCCTGTAATTCTATCATTAAATCTTGTTCCAACAGCAAAAAGAACATCACAGTTACTTACGGCATGATTTGCCCAATAAGTTCCATGCATACCCAACATACCTAATGATAATTCTTCATCTTGAGGAAATGTTCCAATACCCATTAGCGTTGTCGCAACAGGAATGTTTAATTTTCTTGCAAGTTCTCTTATTTCTTGCCAAGCATCAGAATGAATAACCCCTCCACCAGATATTATTACTGGACGCTTTGCATCACATAAAGCTTTCAATGCACGTCTACATTGAATAGGGTGTCCTTCATATGTAGGATTGTAACCAGGTAAATCAATTTTATCAGGATATTTAAATTCTCTAACTGATGTTAAAACATCTTTTGGCAGTGAAACTACAACTGGACCAGGTTTGCCGGTTCTGGCAATGTGGAACGATTCCTTTATTATTCTGGGCAAATCACTGACATTTTTAACTAAGTAATTATGTTTGCAACACGTACGAGTAATCCCAACAATATCAGATTCTTGAAAAGCATCATTACCAATTAATTTTGAATCAACTTGACCAGTAAATACAACTAATGGGTAACTATCATAATATGCATTTGCAATACCTGTTATAGCATTACAAGCACCTGGACCAGATGTAACTAATACAACTCCAGGTTTTCCCGTAATTCTTGCATATCCTTCTGCTGCATGCACAGCAGCTTGTTCATGCCTTACAAGATAATGTTTGATAAAGTCACATCTATATAGTTCATCATATATATGAAGAATTGAACCGCCGGGATATCCGAATATTTTATCCACACCTTCTTCTTTTAGGCATTCTAGAAAAATTTTGGCACCCGTCATCTTTTCTGTTCTATTCATTTGCTCGGCTGTCATTTCACTCTCCACTTTTATCTTTTTTATATACAAAAAATCTTTTTTAAAAATATAGTATAATAAATTTTAACTTAATAAATATCTAAGTGCAAATTTTTTGGCTTTTTTGATAAATTTATTAAATTTTTTGCAAAATAACTAAATATTGACTATGATTTTTTTAAGTTTTACACTAGAAATTAACCATTAGAGTAATAAAAAAGTAAGAAATGAGGTAATTATGGCAAAAATTTATTACGCAGCAGACTGTAATTTAAGTTTATTAAAAGGAAAGACAGTTGCTATTATTGGTTATGGAAGCCAAGGACATGCCCACGCTTTAAACTTACACGAGAGCGGAATTAACGTTGTAGTAGGCTTATACAACGGTTCTAAATCTTGGGCAAAAGCAGAAGCAGCAGGTTTAAAAGTTACAACAGTTGAAGAAGCAGCAAAAATTGCTGACATGATTATGATTTTATTACCTGATGAAAAACAAGCTGATATTTATAAAAAACAAATAGCACCACATTTAACAGCAGGAAAAACTTTAGCATTTGCTCACGGGTTTAACATTCATTTTGCACAAATTGTTCCGCCTAGTGATGTAGATGTTGTTATGATTGCACCAAAAGGACCAGGACACACAGTAAGAAGCGAATATGTTGAAGGGAAAGGTGTTCCTTGCCTAGTTGCTGTTCATCAAAATGCAACTGGAAAAGCAATGGAAACAGCTTTAGCTTATGCAGCTGGCATTGGTGGGGCTAGAGCTGGTGTTCTTGAAACAACTTTCAGACAAGAAACAGAAACTGATTTATTTGGTGAACAGGCTGTTCTTTGTGGTGGAGTTACAGCTTTAATGCAAGCAGGTTTTGAAACACTTGTTGAAGCTGGCTACGATCCTCAAAATGCTTATTTTGAATGTATCCACGAAATGAAATTAATTGTTGATTTAATTTACCAAGGTGGTTTCTCTAAAATGAGATATTCTATTTCTGATACTGCAGAATATGGTGACTACGAAATAGGTAAACGTATTATTACTGAAGAAACTAAAAAAGAAATGAAAAAAGTTCTTTCTGAAATTCAAGATGGTACATTTGCCGGTAGATGGATTACTGAAAATAAAGCTGCAGGAAGAGCTCACTTCCTAGCAACAAGAAAAGTTAAAGCTGAACACCAATTAGAAAAAGTTGGTAAAGAACTTAGAAAAATGTATTCTTGGAATGAAGAAAAATAGTTTCTTTAAATGCATAAAAAAAGAGATGTTAATAATTTAACATCTCTTTTTTATTTTGTATTCTATTTCTATATAAGGCCAAGTTCATGATGTTTGTTATATATTTCTTGAGCCATAACATCAATTTTAGCAAAGTCTTCAGCTTTAGCACGACCTTTCACAAGAATTGGCTCAAGAACATCAAGTTTTAAAGGTGCTAACATATCAGCCATTTTACCAAATAAATTACCACCCCAACCATATGAACCAATAAATGAGGCTATTTTTGCCTTTGGTTTCAGAACACTTGCTAAATATACAGTATTAAATGCTGCAGGATGTGGTCCTGCTAATACCATTGACGTTCCAAGTACAATTGTTGTTCCGTCAACAAGTGCTATAGCCAAATCACCCAAATTACCGTCTACCATGTCATATTTTATAGACGGAATTCCTTTTTCTGCAAGTTTATTTGCAAGATAATCAATCATCTCTGTCGTTGAATGATACATTGATACATATGGTAAAAGAACCAGATTTTTACCTTTCTCTCCTGCCCAATCTTCATATAAATCAAGTATATAATTAGGATTTTTATGAATTGGACCATGGCTTGGCATTACCATATCAACATTCATATTTCTAATTTGCTGAATATATTTTCTACAAACTGTAGCAAACGGCATCATAATCTCTGCATAATATTTTTTTGCACTTCTTTCAAGTTCTTTAGAAGGAACAGCAAATACATCTTCAAAAACGTAATGTGCACCAAGAAAATCACAAGTACAAATAATATTATCTTCTTTTAAATAAGTAAACATTGTATCAGGCCAATGAACTCCCGGTGCAATTTTAAACTGAAGAGTTTTATCCCCTAATGATAATTCCTCATCATTTTTTACAATTTTTATTTTTTCGGAAGGAATTAATAACATTTCCTTCAAATTTCCTGCACATACAGCATTTGTAACAACTACAGCTTCCGGAAATTTTTCTAACATTGCGGGAATACTTCCTGAATGATCCTGTTCACCATGGTTTGCTATAATATAATCTACTTTTTTTATTCCGTTTTCATCAAAAGATTTCAAATATTCTTGAGTAAATTTGGGATACATTGTATCAATAACTGCAGTCTTTTTACTACCTATAATGATATAAGAATTATAACTGGTACCATGATCTAAAGGAATTAACTCATCAAAAATTAATCTTTCACAATCATTCATGCCAGCATATAGGATATTATCCTTTATCTTTTTATAAATCATAGTCTAACCTGCCTCTCCCAACTTTAAACTAGAATTTTATTACTGTTGTTTTTCAAACAAATCTTTACCTACTCCACATAATGGGCATACATAATCATCGGGTAAATCTTCAAATGCAACATTACCGTTTTCTGCCGGTTCGTAAACATAATGACATACTGTACAAATGTAATTATCCATTTTTATCTCCTTTACTTCTATTACATAATATCATATAAAACTCAAATAAAATCAGACAATATACTAATTTTCTTCTTTTTGACAATCCTTACATATTCCATGAAATACTATATCATATGAATTAATTATAAAGCCTGTCTCTTTTTGTGTATTTTCTATAATTTCCGGTGCAACCTTAGAATCTATATCAAATACTCTATTACACTTTTTACACAAAAAATGATAATGAGTATAAGTATTATGATCAAAATGCTCAGCTTCTTCTAAACCACTAATTTTTTTTATGCTACCAGAATTTGCCATTCTTCTAAGATTACGATATACAGTAGCTATTCCTATATTTGAATCAGGCTGTTCACCTTTTATTATATTATATAAACGTTCAGCTGTAGGATGCACTGCATGTCTTCTTAATGTATCAAAAATAATTTCTCTTTGCCTTGAATAATTCATATAAACTGATACCCATTATCACTTTTACTAAATATATTATGTACTATTTTTCTTATTTTTACACGCCATTTCCAATAAATATTAAAAAAATTTACAATAAATATTCTACATTTTAAACTTTTTGTATTTTATTAAGAATCCAATATATATTTTCACCAAGATTTTCCATATTTTGCATGGCTTCTTCATCAGATAAAACATCACCTTTATCTCTTCCAAAACCTAAATTCCAATAGGTAGAACCAGGTATAATCATCTCTGACATTAAAAACATATGATGAATAGAAGCCTGTATTGCAGAACCGCCTGCTCTTCTTTGTGCAACTACAACTGTACCTATTTTGTGTTTTAATAATTTTCCGTTACCTAAAGCTACAACGCCTACTCTATCTATAAAAGCTTTCATTTCAGGAGTCATTGCTGAAAAATAAGAAGGCGTACCAAGAATTATAGCATCGGCAGTATATACATCTTCTAAAATATCATTTAAAATATCATCATTAAATGCACATTTTCTGTTTTGAAGTTTTTTACAAGCCCAGCAACCTCGACAACCGTGAATATTTGTCCCGCCGATTTGAATTAATTTTGTTTCGCAACCTTTTTTTTCAACCGTTTCCAGAACCTTTCTTAGCATTGTTTCTGTATTGCCACCTTTTCGAGGACTTCCATTAATTGCAACTACTTTCATATAACAAACCTCTTTTTCGAATCTTTAATTATTTTAAATACAGCTTTTAATAATTGTCAATCTAAGCAACAGAATATATACAATATACTATTTTGTTTTTCTTATCTACTTATTAGACTAACAAAAAAGGGTTGAGTAAAATGAAAAAAATATTTGTAATTTTAGTTTTAATTTTTGGACTTCCATCTTTTTCAAAAACAATTACAGGCGAAATAAAAAAAGACCTTAGAAAAGACGTAAATCAAGTTTACGATTCAAATAGTAACACTCCGATTGAAGGAGTTGTTATAAAAATTCCATCAAAGAACTATATAACAAGAACGAAAAAAGATGGGACCTTTAAGCTTGAAACCCAAATTAATTCTCCAACTATAATGTCATTGGAAAAATCTGGATATAAACCATTTTCAATGACGATAGATTCTCAGCCTAAAAATCCTATAAGCATTGGAATAGAAAAAACTACACCTAAAGACATAATTGTAGAGACAAATATGATCCATATAGGTGACGATTCTTTCTCGGAAAGAAGTGCAAATGCATATGATTTTAGTTTAAATTCAAATGGCTCTTTCTATACAAAAGATTTTACAATAAAATACTTAAAACCTAATGAACAATTAAAACTTAGTATAGGCTCTATAATAGGAATAGACACTATTGAAGCCCAAAGGATAGGACAATCTAGAGTATTAACCGCATATTCAAGTCCTCCAGAATTATATTTCAATGGAAATAAAATAGCCGAGATTAAAATTAACGGAGATAATCAAAAAATTAATATTCCTAAAGAATTAATAAAAGAAAATCAAAATAATAATGTAACAATAAAAACAGGAAGAAATCTTTATAAAACAACATCTATTGACTATGACGATATAGAATTTACAAACCTTCTTTTAGAAATTCAATAAAAAAATATATCACCATTTATCATTTCTGGTATAATGATAAAAAAGGGGATGTAATATTTATGCCATTTGAATTCAGAAAATTAGAGATTAAAGATGTTCAACTTATAATTCCTAAAGTTTTTAAAGATGAAAGGGGATTCTTTCTTGAAGGTTATAAAAAATCAGATTTTGTCTATAATGGAATAGATATTGATTTTAATCAAGATAACCATTCAAAATCAACAAAAGGAGTTTTAAGGGGATTACATTACCAAGCTTCACCAAAAGGTCAAGCAAAATTAGTACGCTGTATAAAAGGCGAAATTTTTGATGTTGCAGTTGATATAAGAAAGAATTCACCTACTTTTGGCAAATGGGTTGGAGAAAAATTAACTGAAGAGAATAAACACATGCTATACATTCCGGATGGATTTGCACACGGATTTGTTGTTTTAAGTGATATAGCAGAACTACTTTATAAAGCATCAAATGAATATTCAAAAGAACATGATAGGGGAATATTATGGAATGATCCTGATATCGGAATAGATTGGGGAATTGACTTTGAACCTATATTAAGCGAGAAAGATAAAGTTCAACCAAGATTAAGAGAAATAGAGGATTAAAATGAATATACTTGTTACTGGTGGTGCCGGTTTTATTGGAAGTTGTTTTATAAGACATATATTAAATAAATATAAAGATTATAAAGTCATAAATATTGATGCTTTAACATACGCTGGGAATATAGAAAACCTTAACGACGTTAAAGATAATCAAAACTACAAGTTTATTCACGGGAATATATGTGACAAAGAACTCGTCCGAGAACTTGTAAATCAAGTTGATTGTGTTGTCAACTTTGCAGCAGAAAGCCATGTTGACCGTTCTATAACAGGTCCGGAAATATTTATAGAAACAAATGTAAAAGGAACATTAAATTTATTACAAGCAGCAAAAGAAGCTAAAATTGAAAGATTTCTGCAAGTTTCAACAGATGAAGTATATGGTTCATTGGGAAAAACAGGATATTTTTATGAAACAACCCCACTAGCACCGAATAGTCCATATTCTGCCTCTAAAGCCAGTGCTGATTTATTAGTTAGAGCCTACTATGAAACTTATAAAATGCCTGTTTTAAATACACGTTGTTCAAATAATTATGGTCCATACCAATACCCTGAAAAATTGATTCCATTTTTCATATCCAAGCTTTTAAAAGGAGAAAAAGTACCTGTATATGGTGATGGTTTGAATGTACGTGATTGGTTATATGTATATGATCATTGCAGTGCAATTGATACTGTATTACATAATGGGAAAATCGGCGAAATATATAATATTGGCGGCCATAATGAAAAAACGAATATAGAAATTACAAAATTAATATTAAATGCAATGGGAAAAGATGAATCTTCAATTGAATATGTCCAAGATAGATTAGGTCACGATAGGCGATATGCAATAAGCAATGACAAGATTCAATCACAACTTGGCTGGGAACCGTCTTTGACGTTTGAAGAAGGTATAAAAATCACAATTGACTGGTATCTAAATAATCAAGATTGGATAAAAAGTATCGAAAAAAAGAAATCAGGAGTAATTTAAGATGAAAATCCTTGTTACAGGTGCAAAAGGAATGCTGGGACAAGACCTATGCCCTATATTGGAAGATGAAAATTTTGAAGTATTAGAAACAGACATAGATAACCTTGATATTACAAATCTTCAAAATGTCGAAGAGATATTATCTTTAAACAAACCTGATTATGTTATACATTGTGCAGCATATACAAATGTTGATAAAGCAGAAGATGATACTGATACCGCTTTCAAAATAAATGCTCAAGGAACAAAAAATATTGCAGATATCTGTAAGAAATTAGAAATAACATTAATATACATATCAACCGATTATGTTTTTGACGGAACAAAAAAAGATAAATATTTACCAAATGATAAAACAAATCCAATAAATGTATATGGAAAATCAAAACTTGAAGGTGAAAAAGCAGTACAAGAATGCGAGAAATACTATATTGCAAGAACAAGTTGGTTATACGGGCATCACGGGAAAAATTTTGTTGAAACAATGATTAGTTTAAAAGATAAAGATGAATTAAAAGTTGTTGATGATCAAATAGGTTGCCCAACTTGGACTGTTGAACTTTCAAACGGAATTGTAAAACTTATAAATGAAAAAATGCCATTTGGAATATATCAAATATGCGGTAGCGGACATACAAGTTGGTACGGTTTTGCGAAAAAGATATTTGAACTATGCAATTATAATGTTAATTTAAAACCATGCACTACAGATGAATTTCCAAGAAAAGCAAAACGCCCAAAGAACAGCATTATGGAAAATAACAAAATATGCAGAAAATGGGAAACAGCATTAAAAGAATATTTAGAATTGAGGTGCGAATGAAAGGTATAGTTTTAGCTGGTGGAGCTGGTACACGCCTTTACCCTTCAACTATAGCAACATCAAAACAATTATTACCGGTATATGATAAACCAATGATTTATCACCCTATTTCAGTATTAATGCTTGCAGGAATAACAGAAATTTTAATTATTTCCACGCCTAATGATTTACCAAATTTTAAAAAATTATTAGGTGATGGCAATGAATTAGGCGTTCACTTCTCATACAAAGAACAACCAAGTCCAGATGGTCTAGCTCAGGCGTTTATCTTAGGTAAAGAGTTTATAGGAAAAGATTCTGTTGCATTGATTCTGGGTGATAATATATTCTATGGTCCAGCTTTCTCAAAAATGTTGAAAGATGCTGCTAAGAGGACTGAAAATGAAGTAGGGGCTACTTTATTTGCTTATGAAGTAAAAGATCCTCAACGTTTTGGAGTTGTTGAATTTAATAAAAATAAAAAAGCAATTTCTATTGAAGAAAAACCACAAAATCCAAAATCCAAATATGCTGTTACTGGACTATATTTCTACAATAATCATGTTGTTGAATATGTCAAAAATCAAAAGCCATCAAAAAGAAATGAACTGGAAATAACAGATTTAAATAATACATATCTTGCTAAAGAAAAAGTTCACGTTGAAATTCTCGGACGCGGATTTGCTTGGCTTGACACAGGTACTCATGAATCACTTCTTCAAGCTTCACAATTTATAAAGACCATAGAAGATAACCAAGGTTTCAAAATCGCTTGTCTTGAAGAAGTAGCATTCAGAATGGGTTTTATTTCTAAAAAACAATTACATGCAATTGCGGATAAATTTCCTAACAATCCATACTATCAATATATTAAAAATATTAATTAGTAAGCTTTTTGCAATAACTGTCTAAGATACGAGTAATCTGAAATATTCTTTATTCCTGCAAAAATAAAGTTTATACCGATAAGCATTCCAATAAACCATAAAGCAGTATATGGAAGACCAATAAAAATAACTATAGAAAGAAGTAATTGTACAATACCTGTAAATAAAGCAACCCAAAATATTTGTTTAAATCCCTTTACTGATACTGCTGTTGAAAATGAACTTATACTTTCCAACAAAAAATATAATGCAGCAGCCACTGTCAAAACTAAAGTATTAAACAATGGATGCAATACCAGATATAAACCTATCAAAAATAACAAAAAACCAGCCATTATAGACAAAAAAGGAGATGCTATTTCTTTTCTTGCAATAATTGAATTTATAATACGGTACATTCCAATAAAAGATAATCCAATACTTAAAAGAAAGGCTAAAATTATAGTCATTGACTGTGATAAATAAACCATCATTACACCTATAATAATTAAGAAAATACCTTCCGCAAGAAGAACATCACCTGATTGTTTTATAACGTTTGACATATATAACCTCCATTTTTTATTATTATGAAAAAATATAACAATATATTCATCACCAAATATCTTTAGCCCAATTCTACAATGTTATTTTTGTTATATTACGATATATTTTCTACAAAAGGAGAGAATATGCGTAATAAAAAAAAATCACTAATTCAAGCGTTAAAAACAAAATGTACTAAAACAGTAAGAATATGTACAATAAGATTTTGTGCAATTGGCTGTTTAGTAGAAGATTATGATGATGATCATATTGTATGTCTTGAAAATGTAAATGTCGTTTATACTGATGGTTGCAGAAAAAATGAGCACAGAGATTCTATTTGCATTTGTGACGACCATATAATTGCTTTTGAAGCAATTGATAAAAATATGTAAAAAATTACCGATTTCTCGGTAATTTTAATCTAAAACTGAACAACAATTTTATTAACAACTATTCTACAAAACCGCTCTTAATGTCTGGTTGCTCATTAAAATTGAAGATAAAATGAGAGTATCTTTCCATTCTTAATTTAAACCAACTTAACATTGTATCAGAGCCATAAATTTTTATAGTTCTCATCCTATCAAATTTTTTATTACTTCTGTTATACGATTCATCAATATACGTTTGACATTTACAATTAAGTTCTTCAACCAAATCATAAAGGGTCTTTAACCACGCAGCTTGAACATATGAATCATTAACTTTGTACTCTAGAATCATAACTTTCCTGACTATTTTGCAAAGAGAACATCTCGCATAACTATTATCTATATGCCTGTATATTCAACTTTTTAAACATGTTTTTTGTATAAAAATCAAAAATTAATTTTTCGTAGAAAAAACAAAAGGTGAAAAACGGCACGATACAAGAATTTATCCAATATATATACTCTGGATATTTATTAAGTTATATTAAGTTTATTATAAAATTAAGCTTCTTTGAATTTTAAATAATTCGTATGTGTTTTCCATTAGCATAGCTATAGTCATAGGACCAACACCGCCCGGAACAGGAGTGATAAAAGATACTTTTTCGTATACGGAAGTGAAATCAACATCACCCAAAAGACCAGCATTTGTTCGGTTAATACCAACATCAACAACAATTGCCCCTTGTTTTACAAATGAACCATCAATAAAATTAGGTTTTCCAACAGCAGATACAATTATATCTGAATTTCTAGTAAGTTCTTTAAGATTTTTGGTATAACTGTTAGCCATTGTAACAGTAGCATTTCTTTGTTGAAAAATAAGTGATAAAGGCTTTCCTACAATATTAGAACGCCCTATTACAGTTATATTTTTACTTTCAATTTCAATGTTATAAGCATCCAGCAGTTTAACAATTCCTTTTGGTGTACAAGGAAATGCATATGGTATATATCCTAATGCTAATCTACCAAAGTTATATGATGTAAAACCATCAACATCTTTAATTGGGTCAATAGCTTCAATTATTTTCTTTTGATTTATACCTTGAGGAAGAGGAAGTTGCACTAATATAGCATTAATATTTTCATCTTCATTTAAAATATAAATGTGTTCTAATATATTTTCTTCTGTTACATCAGAAGGAAGTGGAATAACAATTGAATCAAACCCAACATATTCAGCTTTTTTTTGTTTATTTTTAACATAAATTTGACTGGCAGAATCATCACCAACCAAAATCACTGCCAGTTTAGGTTTTTTTGATAAATTTTGAGTATTTATCTTTATGTTTTCTAGTATTTTATTTGCAAGCGATTTACCATCAAGAATAACTGTCATTGTATTTCCTCACTTTGCGGAATATTTAATCTGTAATATAGTTCATCCATTGCTTTTTCAACAATTTTGGACTCTTTTGAAATTCTGTTATTCTTTAATGTATCATCTTTTGGAATTGTACCTAATGTAGTCAAATCATACTTTTGAAGTAACTGAAGCAATGGCTCTATTTCTTGTTTATTTACTTTATTTAAAATTACACCAAGTTGTTCCCCAGCGGCATATTTAGAACTATATTCTTCAATTCTTTTGGCTAAATGAATAGAAGCTTCATTTGGCCTTGCAATTACTAAGGTAACATTAATAGGAATATCAACAAGTTGATGCAAATATTTCAAATCAAATTCACAATCAAAAATAACATAATCATAACGAGAAATTAATTTCACCAACGCATCATTAATCTGTTTTGTTATAGGACATCTACAATCTTTTGAGCCTATCAACCAAGAGACAATGATATCGGTATTATCATCTAATGGTTCAAGAATATCCTCAAGGGCCCATTCTATATATTCCTGTTTTGTCATATCTTCAGGAATTCCTGTTTTATATTCATGCTTACCGCTTCTTATTCCATATATGGTTTGTCTTATATCTTTACCAAAGCTATGACCAAGTTCTGAAGTTAAGTCATTATCAAATAAGAGAATTGTTTTATCGGGATGTTTCTGACGAAGAACACGCCATAATGCTTTCACTACTGTCGTTTTACCGCTCCCACTTTTTCCTGTAATAGCTATTGATACAGTCATTAAAATCTCCCAAATCCTATTTATAGTCATATTATAACAAATATGATAACTATGTAAAACCCATATAAAATTGTAAAAACAATTGTAATATTCAAATTTATGAAAATAGGAGGTGCCATTTTTACAGAACCTCCTATTTTCTTATATAAAAAATATTAACTAAATACTTGTAACAGCACCTTTATCTGAAGAAGAAACAACAGTTGAATATCTTTTTAAATATCCTTTTTTAACCTTTGTAGGAAGTGGTTTAAAGTTTTTTCTTCTTTCTTCAAGAACCGAATCAGAAACATTCAATTTTAACTCTCTGTTTGGGATATCAATATGAATTTCATCACCATTTTCAATCAAACCAATAATACCACCAGCAGGGGCTTCAGGGGATATATGACCAATGCAAAGTCCTCTTGTACCACCAGAAAATCTGCCGTCAGTTATAAGAGCAACATATTTTCCAAGGCCTTTACCAACAATAGCAGATGTAGGTGATAACATTTCTCTCATGCCTGGTCCGCCTTTTGGACCTTCATATCTGATAACGACAACATCACCTTTTACAATTTTATCATCCATAATTGCTTGCATAGCATCTTCTTCGCTATTAAAAGTTTTAGCTTTACCTGTAAATACTAAAGCTTCTTTTTCAACACCGGAAATTTTTACAACCGCACCATTTGGAGCCAAATTACCATGTAAAACAGCAAGACCTGGATTTGAAGTAACAGGATCTGAAATAGGTCTTATTACTTCATTATCACACCAAATATCAGCAGAAGCAATTTGCGATAATTTAAGACCTGAAACACCTGTTGTATCAGTCATTTCTTTTACATTACCATATATGGTCTTTAATACAGCTGGAATACCGCCTGCATTATCTAAATCCGTCATTGTTTTTGCAGCTGATGGATCCAGCTTAATAATTTGAGGGACTTTAAAGCTTAATTCTTCAAAATCTTTTAAAGTAACATCAACCCCAGCTTCATTAGCTATTGCAAGCAAGTGTAAAATAGAGTTTGTTGAACCGCCTAATGCTAAATCTACAATTATTGCATTTCTGATTGAATCTTTTGTAATTATTGAAGAAGGACGAATATCTTTTTCAATTAACTCATTAATAATAACACCTGAATCAAAAGCAATACGCTTAGTTTTTGCACTAACTGCTGCAGAAGTGGCACAACCAGGCAAACTCATCCCCATTACTTCAGTCAAACAAGCCATTGTATTTGCAGTATATAAGCCTTGGCAAGCTCCTGCTGTAGGACAAGAGGTTATTTCCATTTCCTTAAGCATTTTTTCATCTATTTCGCCATTTGAAAACTTACCGATTGCTTCAAATGTACCTTTTATCATAGTAAGTGTATTATTATGACATTTTCCGTCAGACATAGGACCAACAGTAACAACAATACAAGGAATATCAAGTCTTGCTGCAGCCATAATCATACCCGGAGTAATTTTATCGCAGTTGGTTAATAAAACAAGCCCATCTAACTTATGAGCAGTTGCAACAGATTCAATACAATCTGCAATCAAATCACGAGATGGAAGAGAATAATTCATTCCGCTATGTCCCATTGCAATACCGTCACAAATAGCAGGAACACCAAAAATAAATGCTTGACCGCCACCTGTATGAATACCTTTTTCTATTTGACGTTCAATTTCTCTCATTCCGCAATGTCCCGGAACAAGATCTGTAAAACTGCTTGCTATACCTATGAATCTTTTATTCATTTGTTTTTCACTAACACCTGTCGCATATAATAGAGACCTGTGTGGAGTACGTTGCAAACCTTGTTTTATTTCATCACTTCTCATAAATATCTCCAAATTACTAACAATATATACATAATAGCAAAGAGATTATATTTTGTTAAATCTATAAAATTATCTTACATTCAAAAACTTATGAACTTGAGGAATTAGTCTTATATTTTGATACAGATTTATAAATCTGTAATATGTTTCATTGATAAATTCAGAAGTTAAATTTAAATATTCACCATCCATTTTAGGTTGTAAAACAATAAGTATATTATATTTCTTTGCAAGATTTACAGTTTTATTAATTTCATCTTCAGTAATATTAGTGTCAAAAACCACTTTTAAAAAAAGTTCTTTTTCTTTTGCTATTTCTATGAATTTTGCATGTTCTTCCCAGTGTGGTTGCATTTTTGTAGTCGAGGGCAATTTTATATCCATTGAAACAATATCTATATAATCAATTACTGTTTCAAAATTCTTATATAAAGTTCCATTAGTTTCCAAATATATTTTTTTATTCACTTTTTTCAGCAATTCAGAAAGGAAATCAGATTCAATCAAAGGTTCACCACCTGTAAGACTTACTGAATGAATATTTTTATATTTGTTTATTTCAAAAATAAGTTCGTCTAAAGTATATTCTTTTAAATCTGTTCTAAAATCAGTATCACAATATGCACAATTCAAATTACAAGAAGAAAACCTGATAAATAACTGGTTAACACCAATATATGGACCTTCACCTTGTATAGATTCAAAAATTTCTTTTATAAATACTTTACTTTGCATCTTTCATATCTTTTCTGATGTCGCTTTTTGATAATTCCTTTAACTGAGAATAAAGTTCTTTTTCTTTTTCTGAAAGTTTTTCAGGAAGCTTAATAAGGACAGTAATAATAATATCACCTTTTTTAGTTTTAGATTTATTCTCAATACCCAAACCTGCCAGACGTAACTTTTGACCAGAAGAAGTCATCGGAGGAATTTTTACATTAATTTTTTGATTAAAAACAGTAATTGGAATTTCTGCACCTAAAACAGCTTCAAAAGGGGTTACAGGCAAATTACACAATATATTAAAACCTTCTATTTCAAAATAAGGATTTTTATCTACATTAATAATAAGATATAAATCACCATCCTTACCTCCATTTAGTCCTTTATTTCCTTCTTTTTTTATTCGGACTTTAGAACCCTGAGAAACTCCTTTCGGTATTTTAACATTAATTTTTTTTTGTAAAGAGAGTTGTCCTGTACCATTACACATATTACATTGAGCACCATTTATAAACCTTCTTCCTTCGCATTTCGGACAAGGCTGTGTATGTAATATATTAACCTTTCGATTTGTACCTTCCAAGGCCTCAAAACAAGATATTGTTAAATCAATATTTATATCTTCCCCATTCACTGATGATTGTTTTGCTTCCTGCTTTTTATATGTCTGTTTACCGGAATGAAATAAATTATCTAAAGCTTCATTTATTGATTTAGAGAAAGCTTCTGGCTTATTTGCGTTTTTTTTCGCCTTTTTTATATATTCTTCGTACTTATTTTTTGCAGTTGTTTCATATTCTTTTTTAATTTTCTCTTTATAGTATCCGCGAAGAAAATCATATTTTTTACGTTTTTCAGTATCAATTAATATTTCATATGCTTCTTGAATTTCTTTGAATTTATTAATTCCCAAGTCATTTCCTGTAACATCAGGATGATATATTCTTACAAGTTTACGGTAAGAAAGCTTTATTTCTTCAAGGGTAGCATCATAATTGACATCAAGAATTTTATATAAGTCTTTATTATAATAATTAGCCAAAATCTCTCTCCTATTTTAATTTTACGGAATAGAAAAAAAATATCAAACTCTTTTTTAATAAATGTACTTTTTTTTACAAGTAAAATGTATTAAAATACATTTAGCTTAGAGATTATAGGTTGGGGAGTTTAACATGGAATTAGACGTAATAAAAAAAACAGATATAGAAGTAGCTGAATTAATAGAAAAAGAACTAAAAAGACAGCAAAATACAATTGAATTAATAGCAAGTGAAAATTTCACTTCACCAGCAGTAATGGCAGCTTGCGGAAGTGTATTAACAAACAAATATGCAGAAGGTAAACCATATAAAAGATTTTATAATGGATGTGACAATGTTGATAAAATAGAAGAGCTGGCACAAGAAAGAGCAAAAAAATTATTTAATGCAGAGCATGCCAATGTACAACCACATAGTGGTGCACAAGCTAATATGGCTGTATTTATGTATGCACTAAAACCAGGTGATACAGTAATGGGCATGGATTTATCAAATGGCGGACACTTATCGCACGGTTCACCGGTTAACTTCTCCGGTTTATACTTTAATATTGTTTCATACGGAATTAATGATGAAGGAGAAATTGACTACAATAATGTAAGAGAAATGGCTCATAAACATAAACCAAAACTTATTATTTGTGGAGCCAGCAATTATTCAAAAGTTATAGATTTCAAAAAATTCAAAGAGATAGCTGACGAAGTCGGAGCTTTACTTCTTGCAGATATAGCTCATATTGCAGCTTTAGTAGCAACAGGTGAACACCCAAGTCCATTTCCATATGCAGATTTCGTAACAACAACAACGCACAAAACATTAAGAGGACCAAGAGGCGGAATAATAATGTGTAAAAAAGAACACGCACTTGGAATCGATAAAGCAGTTTTTCCAGGTATTCAAGGTGGTCCATTAGAACACATTATTGCAGGTAAAGCTATTGCATTAAAAGAAGCTTTATCTGATGATTTTAAAATATATGCAAAACAAGTCAAAATAAATGCAAAAGCACTTGCAAAATCATTAATGGATGAAGGTCTTGATATAGTCGGAAATGGAACAGAAAACCACTTAATGACTCTTGATTTAAGAAAATTTAATAAAACAGGTAAAGATATAGCTAATATGCTAGAACTTGTGGGAATAACAGCAAACAAGAACACAGTTCCTAATGATCCTCAAAGTCCATTTGTAACAAGCGGGGTAAGATTAGGAACACCAGCTATGACAACAAGAGGATTTAAAGAGGAAGAAATGATTGAAGTAGGTAAAATCATAGCCGAAGCAGTAAAAATTTCAGATACAAAAAATGAGGCAAAGATAAAAGAACTAAGAGAACGTTCATTAAAACTTTGCAAAAAATACCCATTATATAAGGATTAATTATGACTTTCTTACAATTATCAGAAGCAAACATAATAGGAACAGTTATTGCATTTATCTTGGGATTATTTATTGTCCCATTAGTAATTGCATATTCAGAGAAAAAAGGATTAATGGATAAACCAAATGAAAGGAAGATACATTCACATCCAATACCAAGATTAGGTGGTGTTGCTATTTGGATATGCTCAATACTATCATTCTTTTCATTAATATTGTTAAGTTATTACCCTCATCGTTCTTTATTATCAGGACTATTATTAGGAAGTTCATTAATTTTTCTTTTAGGTCTAGTCGATGATATATACGGCTTGGGGGCAAAATTTAAATTTATAAACCAAATTACAATAGCATCAATTGTTTTTTGCTTAGGAGTAAAAATAACCACAATATTTATTCCTTTTATAGGACTAGTCGAATTACATCCAATCTTATCTTATTTCGGGACAATTGCGTGGATTGTAGGCATTAGCAATGCAGTTAATTTTATAGATGGAGTTGACGGTTTAGCAGGTTCTGTGATAACAGTAAGTTCTGTAACATTAGGACTAATAGCTGTAGCACTTGTTCCATCTGACAATGTAAGTTCATTAATTGCATTTATCTTAGCCGGTTCAATGCTGGGTTTTTTAACATATAATTTTCATCCAGCGAAAATTTTCATGGGGGATTCAGGGGCATTATTTGCAGGCTTTTTGCTTTCTGTATTATCAATAATGTATCAAATGAAAGCAACAGATATAAAAATGTATGTACCTCTGTTGATATTAGCAGTACCGATATTGGATATTACTTTTTCATCATTAAGAAGAATATTAAAAGGAACATCACCATTTGTTGCAGATGCAGAACATATACATCACAAGCTCTTAAAATTTGGATTTTCACAAAATAAAGCAGTATTGATTTTAGTAGCATTTTCAATAGTAATGGGTGGTATTGCAACTTATATTGCAGCATCCGATACTACAAAATACTTCTTATATGCTGTTATAATATCTACTGTAATGATTATTTTAAATAGACATGCAAAATTTGGCGAAGGAAAGACAGACTAATGACAGTAAGAAAAATAGTTAAGTATGGAACACCTTCTTTAAGAGAAAAATCAAAAGAAGTTCATAAAATATCAAAAAAAGTACAAATTTTAGTTGATGATCTATACGATACAATGTATGCAACGAATGGTGTTGGACTTGCAGCGCCACAAATTGGCGAAAATATAAGAGTTTTTGTAATAGATGTAGGAACAGATCCCAAAACAATGAATCCTATTACTTTTATAAATCCTAAAATAATAAAAAAAGAAGGAGCTATAAATTCATACGAAGGCTGTTTAAGTTTTCCTGAAGCTTATACTAACGTAAGAAGGTATAAATCAGTAAAAATAAAAGCACTTGATATAAAAGGTAAACCATTTATATTAGAAGTTAAAGACGGTTCACTTTTAGCAAGAGCCATTCAACATGAATTTGATCATTTAGACGGAATATTATTCATAGACCATTGCAGAAACCGTTTTGAAACAGATAAAATATTATCCGAGAAGGGACTTGGTGGAGTTGATGCAAATTACCTTTTAGAGGAGAAAGAACTGGAAGAAGAAATACAAAAAAATCCTCAACAGGAGGTAAATAATTGATTAATATAGTATATATGGCAACACCTGACATTGCCGTAAAAAGTTTGGAAGAATTATATAAAAATAGCGAAATTAATCTTCTTGCTGTTGTAACACAACCGGATAGACCAAAAGGAAGAGGAAATAAAGTAACACCTCCGCCTGTAAAAGTTTTTGCTATGGAAAATAATATTCCTTGCTATCAAACTGAAAAAATAAGTAAAGATATTGAATTAATTGAAATATTAAAAAATCTAAAACCTGATTTCATTGTCACGTTTGCATTCGGACAAATATTGTCACAAGAAGTTTTAGACATACCAAAGTATTCAACTATAAATTTACACGCCTCATTACTTCCAAAATATAGAGGAGCGAATCCTATACAAAGATGTATATACAATGGAGATAAAATTACAGGCATAACAACAATGTTAACAGTACTTGAACTTGATGCAGGTGATATTTGTGAAACTCAAGAAATAACAATAACAGAAAACATGACTGATATTGAATTAAAAGAAATTATTTGCAAGAAATCCCCAAAACTTATTTGTTCAACATTGAAAGGTTTATATACAGGAGAATTAATTCCACAAAAACAATGCAGCGAAGGTGTAACAATAGCAAAAAAATTTAGTAAACAAGATGGATTAATCGACTGGAAGAAAACTTCAGAATGTATCCATAATCAAGTACGTTCAATGGTAGATTTTCCTTGTGCATATACAATAATAAATAATAAAATAATAAAAATACTTGAAACGAGATTAACAAATAGAAAAAGTAATTTAAGCTGCGGAACTGTAACATCCGTTTCAAAAGATGGAATTGAAATAAATACAGGTGAAGGCTGCATATTAATAACAAAAGTAAAACCGGAAAGTAAGGGTATAATGAACGCCTTTGATTTTGCAAACGGAATAAAAATAAAAGCAAATATGAAAGTTGGAGAATAAAATGTATCAACGAGGCATAAGAGGTGCAATTACAGTAGATTCAAACAGTATTGACGAAATAAAGAAAGCTACAATCGAACTTATTTCAGAAATAAAGAAAAAAAATAAATATCAAGATACTGAGATATCAAACGTAATATTCACAATGACAAAAGATTTAGATGCAGCATATCCAGCTAAATTTGCCCGAGAAGAATTCGAAACTTGGAAAAATGTACCAATGATGTGCGTGCAAGAATTAAACATCAATGGTTCACTACCGAAATGTTTAAGAATTCTTATTGTAATCAATACAGACCTTGCACAAAATGAGATAAAACATGTATATTTAAAAGGTGCTGAGAAATTAAGAAAAGATTTAAAGTAAAATATGAAAATATTAATTGTAGGCTCAGATCTTAATGCAATGATACTTGCGCAGTATATAAAGTTGCAAGATAATACTCATGATATATATATGACATTGTTGGACAAAACAGAAGATAAGTCATTCACCCCAATAAATATAAGGGAAAATGATGTAAATGCTATATGTGATTTTGTAAAATACAATCAAATAGAATTTACAATAGTAACATCACAACTTGCAATTATCAATGGAATAGCAGACAACTTCAAAAAAGAATGTTTTCAAATATTTGCACCTTTTGCAGAGGCAGCCAGAATAACTTATTTTAACAGTATTGCAAAAAAAATAATGTACAAATTAAAAATCAGTACACCTAAATTTGGTATATTTGACAGAGAAAATTTAGCAATAGACTATGTAAGGAATTCAAAATTTCCAATAGTCATAGGAAACGATTTTACTCTGCTTGAAAGAAAAGCTAAAGTATATGAGACCTTTTCAAAGGCAAA
This sequence comes from Candidatus Gastranaerophilales bacterium, assembly GCA_944323945.1. The sequence goes on along the minus strand of CALUUL010000008.1, from coordinate 2,443 downwards.
ACAGGGTTTACAAAAAATATTCGAAAACAACAATGAAAGAGTTGTAATAGAAAACCATATAGATATAGAACCAATATATTTATATTTTATTACAGATGGATTTAATGCCTTACCTTTAATTTCAATAGAAAGAAATAAATGCGACAATTTTTCAACAATAACCGCACCAAGTTCAAAATTATCAGAAGAAATGATTATAAGAATACTTAGAACTTCGATATATCCGCTTCTTGATGATATATCAAAATATGCAGGAAATTATACGGGAATTATTGGTCTAAAAACAAAAATATTCAAAGATAACTTCTATATACTAGAATTTTATAATGGATTTCAAGAATATGATTTTCAAGCTTATTTATCACTACTGAATGAAGATTTACTAAAACTTTTATACGATACTACAAACGGATATCTTGCTGATAATCACGATTATATTGAACTAAATGATAAATATTCATATACAATAGTAATTGATAAAACAAAAATAAAAAACAAAGAACACGAATTTACTGAAAGCATAGATGAAAGAAATTGTATAATAACAAATACAGCATCAACATTAAATTATGCAAAAGAGCAAATAATTGAATACATAGAGACAATATGTAACAAAGAAACATACAAAGAGATAATAAAAAAAGAAAAAAGGATATCAGAACTTTGAAACCTGAAAGAAAATTTCTAAGACAATGCGTTTCTTGTAGAAAGTATAAAAATAAAGAAGAATTAATAAGAATTACTAAAAACAGAAATACAGGTGAAATCAATATTAACAATAATTTACTATTACCAGGACGTTCTGTATACATATGTAAAAATGAAGAATGTATTGCAAATGCCATAAAGAAAAAGAGAATAGAAAATTCACTAAGAGCAAATTTCCCCGAAAATATAAAAGAAGAACTGTATACTGTACTAAAAAAGTAAATTGTGTTACAACTATAATATGGTTGTATAAAAAATGGGAAAATATAATGGCAATTGAAAATAAAAGAGTATATGAACTGGCAAAAGAGTATGAAATGTCGAATAAAGACTTTATAGAATATCTTGAAAATAAGTTAGGGATAAAAGTAAAATCACATTCAAGTAACTTACTGCCTGCTCAAATAGAAAAAATAAGGAATTCATTTTCTAAAGATAAAGGAAATGAACAGGTAAAGAAACCGAAAGCTTTTGTTATAAAGAAGGTAAAACCTGTAAACAAAGAAGAGAAAGAAATATCAACCAAACTACAAAATGAAACGTCCACAATAAATCCCAATAAAACAAATGAAATACAACCACAAAGAGAGAAAAACATAAGTGAAGAAAAAATACCAGAAACAAAAACAGAATCAATAAAAGAACAAAAAAAAGAAGAAACTCCGCAAATTCGTTCTTTACTAGAATATAATAACCGTAACAGTCAACAAAAAAGACGACAAGAAATGATTGCAAAGCAACAAGCAAGAGAGGACCGAAACAATCAAAGAAAAGAACAAAGACCTATTGGTTCAAAATTTCCGCCTCGCAATCAAAATGACAAAGCAGGCAGACCTGATAGATCTGAAAGGAAACCGTTTGATAAAAACAGAACAGATGAAAGAAAAGCAGAAGGTAATAAAGAACAGCAACCAAAAAAACCACTGCAACATCATATTATTTCACAAGAAATATATGACGTAAAATCATCACCAAATTCGGCTTTCAAGAAAAAAGGACCAAAAGAAAAGAAAAAACAATATAAAAATAAAGAAGAAGAACAAGAATTAATCAGTTTAGAAAAAGCAATTACTCAAAAACATAAGAAAAAATCAAAAGATGATAATTCAGCAGAAACTGTAACACAAGTTGTAATAAATAAACCAATAACTGTTGGTGAATTAGCAGAAAAAATAAAGAAAACACCAGCAGATATAGTTAAATTTTTAATGATGCAAGGTATATTAACAACAGTAAATGAAGTAATATCAGTTGATACACAAAAGAAAATTTGTGAAAATTTTGAACTTGAAGTTCTTGAAGAAGACTTGGAAGAATACATGCAGCAAGAGCTCGAGAAAGAAGAAAAAGCAAAAGCGATACAAGAAGTTGATGAATCATTATTGGAAACAAGAGCTCCCGTAATAAGTATTATGGGACACGTAGATCATGGTAAAACAACGCTTTTAGATTCAATTCGTGCTTCAAAACACAAAATAGTATCAACTGAAGTAGGAGGTATAACACAATCTATCGGTGCATATTCTGTATATTTGGATAATGACAAAAATAAGAAGATAGTATTTGTTGATACGCCTGGTCATGAAGCTTTTACAGAGATGAGAGCAAGAGGTGCAAGAGCTACAGATATAGCAATATTAGTAGTTGCAGCAGATGATGGAATTATGCCTCAAACAATAGAAGCTATAAACCACGCAAAAGCAGCAGAAGTACCAATTATTGTAGCTGTTAATAA
>CALUUL010000007.1 GCA_944323945.1 Candidatus Gastranaerophilales bacterium | reverse complement strand
TGGATAAAAGATGAAAATAAACAAAAAGTAAAACAACTTTTTAAAGAAAATAATATAAAAGAAGAATATAGAAAAGCTGTCGTCAATGTTACTGCAACAAACCAATTCAAAGTATGGGATATTAATAACTTTGCAGAAGTTATTGAATATATGTCTAATAACAAAAACATACAGGTAATATATATTGGTGCACCATCAGATAAAAAAATATATGAAGAAATTCAGTTTAAGGAAGAATTAAAAATAAAACCTGTAAATTTATGTGGACAAGTAACAATAAAAGATAGTTTAGCACTATTAAAAGAAGTTGATTTTATATTAGGTAATGACTCTGGTAACCTACATATGGCATCATCAGTAGGAACAAAAGTTATAGGATTATATGGTCCAATGCCTTTTGAGAAATGGAAAGCAGTTGGCGAGGGTAATATTTTATTAAAAGCGAATCTTCCTTGTATGCCTTGTGCACTTAAAGGAAAATGTAAAAACAATAAAGCCTGTATGAATGCCATCAGTACTGAACAAGTAAAAAATGCAATAGATAAAATATAAGTGATAAATAAAATCAATAACTATTTATCATTTCCAATAGGGGTTAAATTTCGATATTTCGTACAGAGTATTATTAAAATCACCTTTAAAACAAATTGTTCTATCATCAATATAAAGAAAAGAGGGTATTTTAATATTAGTTATATCTTTAAAGTACTTATCTAAATCATTATTTATCAACCATTTACTTGCAAGTAAAAGATTTCTGCTTGTAAACAAGTATAATTCAAAATCATTTGACAATTTTTGAATAAACTCTCTTGCTCCAATTTTTAAATTTGGAATATAGTTTTCATCAAATTTTTCTTTACCATATTGGTTTAATACACCGTCTAAATCAATTAGTATTTTTTTCTTATGCATAATTGGACTGTTATTCCTGTAAATAAAAAACAACATATCACATAATTGGAATATGAGTCAAGATAATAGATTTTCAAATAGAGAACTTTTAGCAAAAAATATAATTAAATTAAGAACAAAAAGAAATATAAGAAGAGAAGAATTATCTCTTGCATTAGGCTTTGATAATTCATATATTTCAAAATTAGAAAAAAGCAAAATAAATATAACAATAGATAAATTGACACTAATTGCAAATTATTTTGAAATATCAATAAAAGAATTATTTACAGAATAATTTAATATAATACATAGTTTAATATAAAAAAAATGGACAAGCCTTTTTTAGAAAAATTAGCAAAACAATTAAAAAGAATCAGAAAAGAAAAAAACTTAACTCAAGATGATATAGGAGTTAATGGAATTTCAAGAGCAATGATAAGCTTAATTGAGCTTGCCAAAACAGATGTAACTGCTTCAAAATTAAAAATAATTGCAGACAATCTTGGAATTGAAGTAAAAGATTTATTTGATTTTAAAGATTAATTTTAGAAACTTTCCTAGCTCTTTTGGGGATATTTAAAATATGCAACTCTATATGGAGTTTCGTAATTTTTATAACTGTTAAAACATTGAAAAAAGGCTGCCAAAATATGCTTTATATCCGTTTATTGCCACCATTGCAACTATTATACCTACAAATATAAGCATAATAGGTTCTACAACCTGTAGAAATACATTCATAGAAACTTCTAATTTATTTTTATAGTCTAAGGCAACGGTTTTTAACATTTTATCAAGTTCTCCGGCTTTTTCACCTGCAGTAATTTGAGACATCGCATAACTTGAAAATAGTCCCGTTACACCAAGTGCTGTAGCAACTTCACATCCATTGTATACCATATTTTCCGCTTTTTTTAACTTATTATTTATCTCAGGTACATTAATTACAGAAGCAGACAAATTGATTGATTCCGCAGATGTAATGCCCGCAGAATATGCAAGTGAAAAGACAGAAAAGAAATTTAAAAAATAATAACACTTCATCAAATTCCCAAATATTCTAATATTTAGAATAAAAGAAATAAACTTATTAAAAAGTTTTTTAGTTTTGTATATATAAAAACCTAATGCTAAGAAAACAGCAAAAATAACTACAATTTTTATAATTGCAGTAATAAACAACATAATTAAAGCTGAAAAACAAACTCCTGTTCCCATTAGAGAAAATGCTTTAAGTATGAAAAACTTAAAAAGTAATGCAACAGCAATAGCCATAAAAAAGATGCAAGTCGGGTATGTTAATTTGCCAATTAAATTTGATTTTATTTCTTCTTCTCGTTTGATGTTTATTAATATATCAGAAAGTATTTCGTCTAATTTACCTGCTTGTTCTCCAGCAACAATTAAAGCCGTATATGCTTTACCAAGCACATTTGAATAATTAGCCATTGCTTCTTTTAAAGATTTACCTTTTTCTATTTTTTTTACAATATAAGACGCGAACAATTTAACCTGTTGTTTTGTAGATGAATTTGAAATTGACCTAAAGATATCAAGAACAGGCAGAGCTGATTTATACAGAAAATAGAAAGAATTAAAAAACTCTTTTTTTTCTTGAAGAGAAAAAGGTAATATGCTATCAGATAAATTTACCTTATTTTTATTAAAAGAACTTTCAAATTCCTGTTTTATTTCAAGTATTATATATCCTTTTTTAGTAAGTTTTTCAGCAGCATCAGGCATACTCAAAGCTTCAATATATCCTTGAGAAATCTTATTTTGTTTATTTTTAACTCTATAAAAAAACCTAGCCATAAAGCAATTATATATGATTATTTACAATAAAAAAAGATAGTTGATTGCAATATAAGTTTTTGTGCTACGATATTCATATGAGTAACTATTTATTACCTTTAATTTTAACTTTATTTGCAGGAATGTCGACCTTATTGGGAGGCTTTGTCACTTTTTTTGTTAAAAGAAATAACTTGAAAGCGCTTTCTATAGGTTTGGGGTTTTCAGCCGGGGTAATGGTGTATATAAGTCTGAGCGAACTTATGAATGAAGCTCCACAGATGCTAAGCAGTTTTTATAGTTCAATCCCATCAAAAGCATTAGCATTTATTGGTTTCTTATTTGGTATCGTTATCGCAATTCTTATTGACTATTTTATCCCTGATCATATTGAATCAGACTTTTTAAATACATCAAAAAAATGTCAAAGACAAAAAATAAGAAGAGCAGGATTAATTACTGCACTTGCTGTAACATTGCATAATTTTCCTGAAGGAATTGCAACATTTTTAGTTTCCAGTCAAGATTTAAGATTAGGTATACCCGTTGCAATAGCAATTGCAATACACAATATTCCGGAAGGGATAGCTATAGCACTTCCTATTTTTCACTCTACCGGTAAAAAAAGATTAGCTATTCTATACACATTTTTGTCTGGAATATCAGAACCAATAGGCGGGTTAATCGGTGTTTTACTTTTAAGAACAATAATGCCTGCTCAATCTGTAGGTATAATGACAGCAGCCGTTGCAGGTATTATGGTATATATTTCATTTGATACATTGTTACCATTAGCAAGAGAATACGGTGAAAACCATCACGTAATTATTGGTATTGTATCAGGAATGTTAATTATGAGTTTAGGATTAATTTTTCTATAATTCAAATTCCATAATATAATCATCCATAACAAAGCCTTTTCCTATATCAGTAACAACAGAATCAATTGTTTTAAACCCCCATTTTTCATAGGCTTTAATTGTATTTATATTGTTTTTATTTACAGTAAGTTGAATAGATTTTTTATTATGTTGCAGAGCAAGTTGTTTAATTTTATTAAAAGCTCTTTTCCCGCAGCCTAAACCTCTAAAATCTTTCTTTATGTATAGTTTTGAAAGAAAGAGATAATCATCTTTAATAGAAACTCCCAAATAACCTATTATATTTCCGTTATCTTCCAAAATATTGTAGATATATCTTTCATTTTCCAATTGTTCTTTAATGGCAGAATAAGATTGGAATTTATCAACCATATAATCAATTTGCTCATCAGAAAGTATTACAGGCCAATATTCATGCCAAATTTCAGAAGTCAATTGAGCTAACTGTTTTACTTCTTCATCAGTTTTTATATTTAAAAAATTCATAATTTACCTCTTATATAGGAATATAAGAATAATACACCAAACTGGCAAAATCTTCAAAATAACTTATTTGAGTAGCACTGCCTGTAGGCACATAAAGTTTAAACTGACTACAGCGAGGAATATTTAAAGCATTTGCAACTGCAGCTTGAATTACTTCGCCATGAGTAACAATAATCAATCGTTTATGTAAGTTATCAGAAATAATTTTATTTAGAACTTTATCAACTTTTTTGTTAAAGACATCAAGAGGCTCAGCACCTTTTGGGCAAAAATTTTCGGGGTCTTCATGGAACTTATCAAGCAAATTAGGACATTTTACAGTTATATCCTCAAAAGACAAACCACTCCACTCACCAGCTTTTCTACTTAACAAATCAGGTAAAATTTCGAAATCGTGTTCACAAACATCAGATAAAATTTGTGCACTTTGAACAGTTCTTAAAGCTGAACTAGCATATATTTTATCAATTTTGAGTCCTTTATTATAAACCCACTGTGAAATCTTTTCCATTTCATATTTACCATTTGAATTTATAGCAGGATAATTTTCATCATCAAAAAAACGATTCTCTTCTGTATTTATTGTTGCGCCGTGTCTTATAAAAGTAATTTTGCATCTTCTTTTAAATAACATTAGTTAACTTTTCTCCTTGTTCAAATTTACTAATTTTTTAATTCCCTGTTTCATCATTTTTATAAACAGTTAAGCAATAGTAATAAAATGGCATTGAGGTAATTTTTGTAGTACAATATTAACGATGAGTAGAGTTGGGGTTTAAAACATGACAACAGAAACAAATAATAATTATGATGCGAGTAATATAAGAGTTTTGGAAGGATTAGAAGCCGTTCGTATGAGACCGGGTATGTATATCGGTTCAACTAGCCAAAGAGGGCTTCATCATTGTGTGTATGAAATTGTAGATAATTCTATTGATGAATCTTTAGCAGGATATTGTAAACATATAAAAGTAACAATAAATAAAGATGAAAGTGTAACAGTAGAAGATGATGGACGTGGTATTCCAGTAGCAATAAAACCTGAAACAGGAAAATCCGCACTGGAAATTGTACATACAGTACTTCACGCCGGCGGTAAATTCGGAGACGGCGGTTACAAAGTATCTGGTGGTCTTCACGGTGTAGGTGCTTCTGTTGTAAATGCTTTATCAGAAAAAATGGTTGTAGAAGTTTCAAGAGAAGGCTATGTTCATCGCCAAGAATATATGAGAGGGGAGCCAACAGGTCCTGTTGAAAAAATCAGAGAAACAGATAAAACGGGTACAAAATCAACATTCTGGCCTGACCCTGAAATATTCAAAGAAACAACTATTATGGATGCTGAAGTTATTTCTAACCGTTTGAGAGAAATGGCTTTCTTAAACAAAGGTTTAAGAATCACATTCACAGATGAAAGAACAGAGAAATCTGAAGAATTTCACTATGAAGGAGGAATTGGAAGCTATGTCGAATTCTTAAATAAAAATAAGAATGTAATGTTTGAAAAACCTGTATATATGGAGAAAACAGTTGATGGGATTGCAGTTGAAATAGCACTTCAATATACAGATGCTTATAATGAATCTGTATTAAGCTTTGCTAACAATATTAATACACATCAAGGAGGCACACACTTAACAGGTTTCAGAAACGCAATCACTCGTGTACTTAATGATTACGCAAGAAAAAATAACCTTCTTAAAGATTCGGATCCAAATGTTTCAGGTGATGATGTAAGAGAAGGATTAACTGCAATTGTAAGTGTAAAACTTAGTGAACCTCAATTTGAAGGACAAACAAAAGAGAAACTAGGAAACACAGAAGCACAAAGTGCAGTTAATGATGTTGTCAGGGAAAAATTCCAAGAATGGCTTGAATTTAATCCAAAATCTGCAAAATTGATTATAGAAAAAATTCTTCAAGCACAAAGAGCTCGTGAAGCAGCAAGAAGAGCAAGAGATTTGACAAGAAGAAAAACGGCACTTGAAAATTCAACACTGCCCGGAAAACTTGCAGATTGTTCAAACAGAGAACCAGAAAAATGTGAACTATATATCGTAGAGGGTGATTCTGCAGGCGGTAGTGCAAAACAAGGCAGAAACAGAATGTTCCAAGCTATCCTTCCACTACGTGGTAAAATTCTTAACGTAGAAAGAGCAAGACTTGATAAAATATACGGAAATAACGAAATTCAATCATTAATTCAAGCTATCGGTATTAACATAAGTAAAAATGAAGATGATGTTAATATTGAAAAACTTCGTTATCACAAAATTATATTTATGACAGATGCTGATGTTGATGGCGCACATATTAGAACACTTTTATTAACATTTTTCTTTAGATATGCAAAACCATTGATTGATAATGGATATGTTTATATTGCACAACCTCCATTATATAAACTTACAATCGGTAAACAATCAGAATATCTATATGATGATAGAGCCTTAGATAAAACTCTAAGAGAAAGAGGAACTACAGGCTTGACTCTTTGCGATAATTCAAAGGATAAAGTAGTTGCAAATAGCGAACTTGTAAGTTTAATAGGTAATATGTCAGGATATTATAACTCATTTAACAGTCCGATTATTAATGCAGTTCCTTCTGTTGTAATAAGAGGTCTTGTAAGAGCAGAAATAAAACCAGAAGACTTTGACAACAAAGAAAGAATGGAAGAAATAACAGCATATTTACAACATTATGTAAAAGACCACGCTGAAAATTACGGAATTATTGAAGCAAAAGATTATTCTGTTTCTTTAAAGGAAAATCTTGAAACAGGTAAATACACAATAAAAGTAGAATTAGGAGAAGACATAGATCCTGTTGCCATTACTCAAAATATGATTAAATCAACAGAATACAACAGAATAAAATCTACATATCCTTTAATAAGAGATTTCTTATTTGAAGAAGAAAAATCATTAAACCTAAATACTGGTTCAGAAGACATAACAATAACATCTTTCACCGAACTTCAAAGAATAATAGAAGAAAGAGGTAAGAAGGGCGTTGGTATACAAAGATTCAAAGGTTTGGGAGAAATGATGCCTCAACAATTATGGGAAACAACAATGGATCCTGCTAATAGAACTCTTTTAAAAGTAACAATAGAAGATGCAATGCTTGCAGATCAATTATTTGATATTCTAATGGGAGATAATGTTGAGCCAAGAAGAGAATTTATTGAAAACAATGCGGTATATGCAACCAACATTGATACATAACAATAATATATAATATATTGTGCCTATGTAAAAAGGCACAATATATTTATAAATATGAGGTATTGAGTGAACCTAATAATAAAACTTTTAAAATTGAGAATAACAAAAATCATATTATCTCTGCTTATGATTATATTTCTTCTCTCTCTATATTTTTATAGAGATTGGTATTTTGTTCAATATCATAAATGTATTGGGTTTTATTATGTTCACAAAGGAGATAAAGCATATAAAAATAAAAAATATCAAAAAGCAATTGACAACTATAAAATTGCATTGAGGAACTATCCCGGACATTCCAGAGCCAGTTGTAATCTTGGCAACATATATGTAAGCTTTGAGAATTATTATGAAGCTGTAAATGCTTATGAAAATGCGTTAAAATATAGTCCTAATTTTATGGTTTGCAGGATGGATTTGGGCATAATATTATCAGAAAGAATGGCAGACTATGATAAAGCAATACAAGAATATGGAAGAGTTGCAAATGCAAATCCATTTACAATAAATATTCCATTTATATTCGACAATAAAAAAACTACAAAAGCAAATAAAGGTCTTGCCTATTATAATATGGGTCTGGCGTACAGAGGCAAAGCCGTTTATATGGGTGACAAATCAAGTACCGCAATAAAATATTTAAAAAAAGCAAAAGAATCATATGAAAAAGCAGAAAAATATTTAAAGAATAATTATGATAATACATACAATCTAGCACTAACAAATCACCTTTTGGGAGATTATAACGCAGCAGCAGAAGGATATTGTAAAGCAATAAATATAAAACCTGAAAGTTTTGAAGCACATTATAACTTTGCACTTCTTTTAAGAAGTATGAATAAGAATAAAGAATCGCTAATTGAACTTGAGAAAACAACAATTTTACTTGACTATTATGGAAATACAGCAAAAACTAAATATGTATTTGGAATAATAAATGAAATAAAAAGAAGAATACTAAATGAAGGAGATTATGAATATCTTAAAGATAGAGAAGGAATAACAGCATTAAAAGAAAAAGATATAACATATTACCACGGCAAAGTTATAGCAGATAAACAAAAAACATTCAAAATGCATGAACTGTTAAAATGTAAATATAACGAAAAATTAAAAGAAAATAATAATGATTAAAAAAGAACAAAATATAGAATTTTTAAATAATCTGGCAAATATACTTACAAAAAAAATTTCACCATTAAATACAATAAGTGAAATAAATAAATTATTTAAAACATTTCTAAATATAGAAAAAGTAGAATTTGTTATATGGGATAACAATAATATGTTATTAAAAGATTTTGTATGTGATCTAAAAATTTTTGATAATAATGTACGAGAAAAAGTTATAAATACAATATATAGTAATCTTGCAATAACAGATGGAACAAAATTTTATTTTAATGAATCAGAATTTTGTTGCGATATTAATGAAGAAGAACAATATAGAATATACGAATTAAAATCTGATAACAATAATATTATATACCCACTTACTTCAAATGGAGAAGTATTTGGATTAATGAATTTATATACAGGAAAGAATGCATTTACAAAAGAGTTTTTTACTATTTTGAATATATCATCCAAACTAATTTCCGGAGCAATTATAAACTACAATCTCAATGAACAAATGGAAATCAGCCTAAACTTCTACAAAGCTATGAAAGATATAGCCAAAATAATAGAAAGTCAATATGAACTTTCATATATAATCCCATTAATTGGAGAAATGATTGATAGGTTTATGTCTTCGCATTTAATATATATATTCATACACAAAGAGGGTAAATACAAACTAGTATGGCCAAATGCCTGCAAAGATAAAAATGTATATAAACTATTAGAAAAAATAAAAAATACTACAGAGTATATTATATCTGATAATTCCCAAATAGGTGTTTTCCCTCTTATTAGTGAAGAAAACATTCTTGGAGCTATTGTAGCATATAGCAACATAGAGAAACTTCTTCAAAAAGATATCGATTATTTAACACAACTAACAAGGCAATCAGGTTTAACAATACATAGAGCAAATGTATACGCAGAAGTATTGAAATATGCAACATTAGATGCTTTAACAGGATTAAACAACAGAAGACAGTTTGAAATAAGATTAAAACAAGAAGTATCAAACAGCAAAAGAAATAACATACCCTTATGCTGTATGATGATTGATGTAGATTATTTCAAAAAAGTAAATGATACCTATGGACACGCAGCAGGTGATTGCGTGTTAAAACAGGTTTCAGACGTTATAAAAACAGAAATAAGAGAATATGATATCGCTTGTAGATACGGCGGCGAAGAATTTTTTATAATACTACCCCAGACAAAACTTACAGAAGCAACATCAGTTGCACAAAGACTAAGAAAAGTTATTGAAGAATCTAAAATGGATATAAGAGAAGCAAGCATAGATGGTATTTCTTATATAAAGGTAACAGCAAGTATCGGTGTTTGTGAATATAATAATACAATGAATATAAATACACTCACACAAAAGGTAGATAAAGCTCTATATGAGGCAAAAGAGACAGGAAGAAACAGAGTAATTGTTGTATAAAAAAATATATTTTATAATATATTAGAAAAAGGAACGTAAAGAATAGTTTATGAAGTATCTAAAATATATAATAGGAATATTAATAATAGTAGTGCCTTGCATAGTAACGGTGCTTATTTATAACGATAAAATAACGCAAAATTCACCATTATACTACAAACAAGGTGTCCAATTTTATAATGATGGGGACTATTCAAATGCTTACTATAACTTTGGAAAAATAAAATGGATTAGCCCATTATACCCGGCAGCCTTATATAAACAAGCCAAAAGTGCTCAAAAAGTTGGAGATTTCAAAACAGCAGCTATTAAATACAAACTATTCTTGGAAAAATTACCTAATTCTATCTTTGACTTAAAAGCGAAACTAAACTTAGGGAAAAGTTATTATTATTCAAAACAATATGAAGCTGCAAAAAATCAATTTGAAGAATTATATAAAGAAGCAAATAATTACGGGACAGAAGAAGTATATTATTTGGGACTTATAGAAAAAGACAAAGATAAGAATAAAGCTTATGAATATTTTAAAGGATATTTGGAGTATTCTTTATCAGGAAAAGGATTAAATAAAACATATACACTATCAGCCGCAGAAGAAATAGCATCCCTTGGCATAGATTTAACAACGAAAGATAAATTAATATTAGGCAAAGTATATTATAAAAATGGTAAATATAAAAAAGCCTTGGAATATTTATCACAAATACCAATAAATAATTGTTGGGATTATTTTGTACTTTCAAATCACTATTTAGGAAACAAAGTTATAGCAAAAAAACTAATAGAAAGCGGGCTTTCAACGTATGCAAGTCTGTCTGAAGAAGACAACTTATATGAAATATATGAAATATATTCTTCATACCTAATTGGCTCAAAAAAGAAAAATTGGACACTAATATATAAAATAGTAAAAGACGGATCACTAAAAGGAGAAGACTATGTTATAAATCAATTAGCAGAACTTTCCGACAATGATGAAAAAATCATATTATACAATAAACTGGTGAAAAATTTTCCTGAAAGTAAGTATGCACCTGATGCATTATGGGAAATATTTTGGGATAAATATAAGAAAAAAGAATACAAAATAGCAGAGCAACTTGCGATAAAACACATAAAAACATACCGAAATATAAATTCCACACCTAAAATGGCATTTTGGTTAGCGAAAACAGCTCTAAAACAAAACAAAATATCAGAAGCTCATAGTTATTTATCAAAATTATCAACAAAATACCCTGACAACTATTATGGACTAAGAGCAGAAAATCTATTAGAAAAGAAAAATAATTTCTGGGAAACAAATAAAACAAATAAGTTACCAGAACAAAAAGAAGAAATCGAATTTCCTATATCTATATCTCACTTTGAAATAAAAGATATAAAAATGATTAATACACTATTCGAAATGGGAGATTATGAAATATGGGTAGATGCTAACTTTAATAATCCTATAGTAGAAAGTTGGTTTGCCCTAAAGAGAGACAAAAAAGCACAATCAATAGTATTGGCAAGAGATGAAATAAATAAAATGGATATCAAACCACCATTTATAAGTGCATCATATAAGCTTTCATATCCAAGACACTGGAGTGCAGAAATAAATATTGCAGGAGAAAAACTTGGAATTGATCCATTTTTAATTGCAGCACTTATAAGAGAAGAAAGCCATTACAATGAATATGCAAAGAGTGCAACCGGGGCAGTTGGATTAATGCAATTAATGCCACAAACCGCAAATTATATGATTTCAAAACTCACGAACGACATAAATAGTTTACAAAATTTGGAAAATCCACGAATAAACATGTATATTGGATGTAATTATCTAAAATATTTAAAAGAACAATTTAATAATGATTTAATGGTAATTGCAGCATATAATGGTGGAGAAGGTTCTGTAAGACGCTGGATAAAAAAATATGATACAGATGACTATGATGAATTTATAGAAGATATTCCATATAAAGAGACACAAAATTATGTAAAAAAAGTGTTTAGAAGTTATCATATGTATAAAAAAATATATCAATAAATTTAATTAAATATTTGACTTTTTTAAATATAAAAAAATGTAAAAACATGTAGAATAAAAAGCAATACCAATTATCATTTTATTTAAACTTAATCTAAATATCAATCTTTTAAAATTTAATATATACCTCTGATATATTTACAAAGTAAAAAAAAAGGACTATGATAAATAGACTTTAAAAATTTGGGAATATAAAACATGTAATAATATAGACAAAGCTTTTGGGGAAATAATTGGGATAAAAGTATTTGAGGAGATTTCATGGATAAGATTGTAAAAAGAGACGGGGCAATCGTTAGTTTTGACGCAAACAAGATTGAAACAGCAATCTTAAAAGCAGCAAAAGTAACAAAAGAATTTGGCGAAAAAGAAGCAGCAAATGTAACAAGAAAAGTTGTGCTAATGGCACAAGAAATTGCAAACAAAAAAGAGTCTAATCTAAAAGCACCAACAGTAGAAGAAGTACAAGATGCGGTTGAAGTTGCACTATATTCATTCGGTTACACTGCAACAGCAAAAGCATATATATTATATAGAGAACAAAGAAAAAGAATAAGAGATTTTGCATCAGGTCTAAATATTGATATGGTTGATGATTACTTGTCACAACTTGACTGGCAAGTAAATGAAAATTCAAATATGTCATATTCAATCCAAGGTTTAAACAACTATATTGCATCAAACATAAGTAAAAATTACTGGTTGAATAAAATTTATCCTAAAGAAATAAAAGAAGCACATCAAAATGGAGATATTCATATTCATGACCTAAATATAATATCAGTATATTGTGTAGGTTGGGATTTGAAGGATCTTTTACTGGAAGGATTTAAAGGAGTAAAAGGAAAAGTTTCAAGTGCACCTCCAAGACATTTTAGAACAGCACTAGGTCAGATGGTAAATTTCCTTTATACTATGCAAGGCGAAAGTGCTGGAGCTCAAGCATTTTCAAACTTTGATACACTGCTTGCACCTTTTGTAAGATATGACGGATTAACATATGAGCAAGTTAAACAATGTATACAAGAATTTGTATTTAATATGAATGTCCCAACCAGAGTTGGTTTTCAAACACCATTTTCAAATATTACTATGGACTTAAATGTACCATCATACTATGCAGATCAACCGGTAATAATAGGCGGTGAATACAAAGAAGAAACATATTCACAATTCCAAAGAGAAATGGATATGATAAATAAAGCATTCTTTGAAGTAATGATGGCTGGTGATAGTTCTGGTCGAGTATTCACATTCCCAATTCCAACATACAATATTACAAAAGACTTTGATTGGGATAATCCGAATATTGAAGGATTATGGGAAATGAGTGCAAAATATGGTATTCCATATTTCTCTAATTTCATAAATTCAGATATGAATCCTGAAGATGCACGTTCAATGTGTTGTAGATTAAGAATTGACAACAGAGAACTTGAATATAGAGGCGGAGGTTTATTTGGTTCAAACCCATTAACTGGTTCAATTGGTGTTGTAACAATGAATCTTCCAAGGATTGCTTACTTAGCAAAAGATAAAAATGAATTTTTATCATTACTTGCAGATAGAATGGAAATAGCAAAAAATTCTTTGGAAATAAAGAGAAAGCTTCTTGAAAAATTAACCGACAACGGTTTATATCCATATACAAAATTCTATTTAAGAGATATAAAAGCAAGGTTTAATGTATATTGGAAAAATCACTTCTCAACAATCGGATTAATAGGTATGAATGAAGCTTGCTTAAATTTATTTGGCAAAGGACTTGATTCAGAAGAAGGTCAAACTTTTGCATTAGGTGTTATGGATTTCATGAGAGATAAAATAAAAGAATATCAAATTGAAACAGGTAACAATTACAATCTCGAAGCAACACCGGCAGAAGGTACAAGCTATAGATTAGCGAAATTAGATAAAAGAAATACCCCCCAAATAATATGTGCAAATGAAAAAGAATATGATAATGGAGCTGATCCATATTATTCTAACTCAA
The DNA here is from genome assembly GCA_944323945.1 of Candidatus Gastranaerophilales bacterium. Next base: position 33,110 of record CALUUL010000007.1, on the reverse strand, counting down.
CACATTTACCTGTAAATTATACTGATGATATATTTGAATTACTTGATTTACAAGATGAGCTTCAAACAAAATATACAGGTGGAACTGTTGTACATATTTTTGCAGGCGAAAGACTTTCAAATACAACAACAATGAAAAATCTTGTAAAGAAAGTATGCGCAAATTACAGACTTCCTTATTTTACATTTTCTCCAACATTTAGTATATGCAAAAACCACGGTTATATACCTGGAGAACACAAAACTTGTCCTGAATGCGGAAGTGAATGTGAAGTTTATTCAAGAATTGTTGGTTATATAAGACCTATAAGTCAATGGAATAAAGGAAAGCAAGCGGAATTTAAAACAAGAAAAACATTTATTATTGATGAAGAAAAATGCAAATGCACATTTTAATAGGCGGTATTCAAAAGACATCATTACTTGATTATCCGGATAAAATAAGTGCAATAGTTTTTACTCAAGGTTGTAATTTTAACTGCGGATACTGTCACAATCCAAAATTATTAAGTTCTAAACTACAAGAAGACATCTGTCAGCCGGATGTCTTTCTTGAGTTCTTAAAAAAAAGACAAGGTAAGCTGGACGGAGTAGTTATAACAGGTGGAGAGTCAACTCTTCAACCTGATATCGAAGAATTTATTTCAGAAATAAAATCAATGAATTTTCTTGTTAAACTTGATACAAATGGTTATAGACCAGAAGTAACAGAAAGACTTTTATCTAAAAATTTAATTGATTACATTGCTATGGATATAAAAGGTCCATTAGATAAATATTCATTAATTACAAGACAAGAAATTGATACAAATAAAATTAAACAAAGTATAAATATAATAATGAATGCAAACATAGATTATGAGTTCAGAACAACAGTTCTTCCCGTCCAAATTTCAATTGAAGATTTTGAAAAAATTGGAATACTTATAAAAAATGCAAAGAAGTACTATCTACAAAAATTTGTAGTTCAATCAGAAATAAATGACAAATCATTAATAAATGAGAGAAACTACTCTGATGAAGAATTTAAAAGCATAACCAAAATATTAAGAAAATATGTAAAATTTGTAGCAATAAGATAACTAAATTTCAATGGAATTAAGCTGACAGAATGTTTTAAAGTTTGAACGTTCTTTATTTGCAATTTCTATAATATTAGAAAGTCTTAATTCTTTAGCAAGAAGAACTGCTTTATTATATAATTCAGAAGCAATTCTAACATTTTCAGAAGAATAAATATGTTTCGCCTTCATAACATCTTCTGTATATTTAGCATAAGCAATATAAAGTTCAATTAATTGATATTTTAATTCAAACTGTTTTGCAATCATTATTGATTTTTCAAGATACATCTTTGCTGCAACAAAGTCTCCTTTTCGTTGGTAGATTTCAGCAATATATTTTTGGAAATAAATAATAAAGAAATAATTATTTATTTTAGGACTTTGAGCAATTTCTAGAGATTTAGTTGCAGTATTTAAAGCCTTATCATCTTCACCGGTTTCCATTGACAACTTAACAATCAAAGCCCAAGATAATAAAGCACCTATTGCAACTTTTTCTTTTGCAAAATACGTAATTTCTTCGTTATATATTTCTAGAGCCTTTATAGTATTACCTTCTTCTTTCAAAACAGCACCAAGTATTAACTTAATAATATTCTTTATAAAATGCTCATTAATATTATTGGTATAAGCAGCAAGCTCAAATAAATCAACTTTCAAATCTTCTTTTTGACCGGACAGAACCCTATTAATTATATTCACTAAGTTCCATTCAGCAAGTAAGTTTTTTTCCATATTTTTATCTTTGTATGAAGAAGCAATATTGTTTAATAATTCATTAGACTTATTTATATCCCCACAAATTGTTTTGGAAAATGCCTCTATTATATCTACTTGAGTATTATAATATGATGAATTATAATTATATTTTTCTATAAATTCTCTAATTTCAGAAATCACATTTACGACTTCATTATTACCTTGTTGCAAATATGCCTTAGAAAGTGCAATTTTTGAAATTAACCAAGCATGTATTAATATATTTTTATAAGAAGAATCAAATTGTTTCAAATTAAGTCCTTTATCTAATTCAGGAATAATATCCTCCTTTACTAGATTTACAATTTGTTCACTATTCCCAATATTTAAAAGAGCCTTTAATTTTCTTGTATTTATAAGTGCTTTATCCAGTAATGAAACATTAGCCTGAATTGAATCCAAACACTTTAAAATACTATCAACAGCTTCAGTAACACCAAAATAATTACCTGTTAAATAACAACTTTTTATAAAATAACCTGATAAATCTATTACTTTTCTTACATTTGATTCCTTTATTTCATAATCTAAAACATTTGCCAAATAAGTAACAGCCTCACTTGGAGACTTTTCACATAATAATTTACCAATTTCTTCATAAATTTGGATTTTTACAAGCTCTGAATCAGCAATATCTTGTTCTTCTAATATCTTTAAACACTGTTTCTGAGAAATAACATATAAGTTTGTATCTCCTAATTTAGCAGTAATACTTGCTGTGCTTTGCCAAATTAAAAAGGCTTCATTCTTTGAAATTGCATCTGAACAAGATATTAGTTTTTGTAAATTACTTGAAAGTATAAGCGGTTTTAATGATAAATAAAGTCTTTCTGAATTCTCTTTATACAATAAATCAGCCCTTGCTTCTTGATATATTAATTTCCATAATGTAAGACTTTTAAATTCACAAGTATAATTATCAACTTTTTGTATAAACATCTCCTGAATCAAATATTCCAACATCTTTTCAGCCTTATTAACAGGCATAGTAACAGATAGACATAAAATACTTGTTGCAAAACGATATCCCATTATTGCAGCCATATACAAAACATTTCTGGCACTTGGTGTTAAAAAATTTAATCTTAATTTTATTAACTCTTCAAATGAAACAGGATTTATCTCTGGTTTATTTTCTTCGTTAACAATAATATCTTTACCATTTAAAGATATATAACCAGAATCAAAAAGCAGTGCAACTTCTTGCTCCATCCTTATTGCATTACCATCTGCTTTTTGTACCAATTCATCAAGTAAATCTTCACTTAAAATTTCATCTATTTTAATTAATGTACTTTGACTAACTGCACTTATTATTTCTTCTTTTGAAAACTTCTTTATTAAAATTGTTTCAAACATATTTTCGTCAATATCAGTCATATCAAAATAACTCTGTATTGACTTATTCTCTTGATAAGCAACTAACAGTTTTAATCTGTTATTAAAAAATCCTTTTTTCATCATGTGAATGATAAATTCATATGATGCCCCATCTAACAATTCAAAATTATCTATAGAAATTATTAAATTATTATTAACAAGGAATGATTTTATAACTTTCTCTAATATAGAAAACATTTTTTGTTTATTTTCAAGTATATTTTCAAAACTATCTTTTTGAGAAGGATAACAAATATTTAAAAATAAAGTAAGTTCATTTCCCTCTAAGAAACTAAAAGCTTTAGAGTAAATACTTTTCTTAAACTCTTTAATAAAAGACTCTGTACTATTCGTATAAGGCGGGAATCCCATAATACGAAGAAACGCATCTTGAAAAAAACCAAAACTTGTTATTTGAACAAGTGGAGTACAACTACCATATAATGAAATAAAACCATCTTTTGACAGATTATCAGCAACCTGCTTTAATACAGCAGATTTTCCACTACCTTCTTCTCCATTAACTGCTATAATATGCTTTGTTAAGGAATTTTTTATAATATTTATTGCTTTATTAACTGCATTTTGTTGAATTTCTATATTTGAAGATTCTTCCGCCACTTCAGATTCTTCTTGAACATCGTCGTTATTACTATTTAGACTTTCTTCTACCGCGGATTCATATTCTTCTTTTAAATCATCTGGTTCTAAATTTTCCACCATAAAAATGGCATCATCATTTACAACATTTTCTTTTACCGGAACATTTTTAGTATTATCATCTTGCTCATTTAATAATTCAGAAGAATTTACACTTACATTTTCAACATTAAATATTTTTTCACAATTTTCTTCACTATTATCTGGAGAAAGTATATCTACAGTCGGAATTTCATTTTGGCTTTCTTCTATAACAATATTATGATTCTCATTTATATTTTGACTAAAGTCCGTTTTTAAATATGTAGATTGTTGAGAACTAAATGGTCTTACAACTTCTATTTCAGAATCATCTTTAGACGGCTCTTTAGCAGAAGCTCTATATTTTTCCAATGGGGTATGACATTTACGACATTCTAAAGCAGAATATATATTAAGAGTATTGCAAACAGGACAAGATTTAAGTAATTCAAAACCGCAATTTTTGCAAGACTTTGTTCCAAAAGCATTAATAGTCTTACATTCTGGACAATACATGTTAACTTTTATTCCACAGTTACTACATCTTATTGCATTGTCAGGCAATTCCGTTCCACATCTGCGACATATCATATCTCAACCTAACTTTTTCCACCATCTAAGAAATTACTAATCAACTTTGAAAGTTGCATTAATCTCTTACTAACTTCAGATTGAGATAAATTTAATGACTTTGCAATATCTGCTTGTTTTAAGCCTTTTACATATCTCAAATAGAAAATATCCAAAAATAATTGTGATGGAACTTCCTTATGAATTACACATACAGCATCAGATATTTTTTGTAAACAGTCCTTTGTAATAAGAACTTCTTCAGCTGTTTCTCTTGGATCAGGAAAATCTAATATAAAAGATGGACCTAAAGGTTGTGGCTTTACCTTAACATTAGAACTAAACTCAGGTACTTTTATCTCTTTTGTAGGAACAAAACCTTCATTTGTTCGTCTTACTCTACCCGAATTTTTAAGAACACTTAATATAGATGTATGTACAACTTTTGATACATAACTTTCTATCTTCTGAATATTAGAAGAAGAATTAAATATCATATATGTTTTTTGGAAAGCTTCACTACAAAAATCTTCAAACAAATCTTCATTACCCTGAAAATTTTTATTAGCTTTTACAAATTTTTCTATTAACGATCTTTGTTCCTCAACTAAAAGCACTAGTCTTTTCTCTAATCTCACATACCCATACAATATAATAACATAAATTACAATTTTATTACTACTTTTAGGTAGTACATATCAGATTTAAGCTCGCTATCATTGAGTATCGTGCTTTTTTCACCCTCAAAGCTTTCTTTAATACTTTGTAACACAATGTTATCAATTTCATCTGAACCACTGGTTTCAGAAATTATAACTTTTTGAAGATTACCGTTATTATCCACAGCAAATTTTGCTGTTACAGAGTCTTTTGGTGGCATTTGCGTAGCATTTAGTATATTATTTTTCAAATTTTGTTTTAATGTATTATCTAAAGTTTGCAAATAATTCTTAAATGTTCTGTCACTAAATAATTCTGAAGTACAGAACCAATTTAATCCTCTTAAAGAAACACCAGTACCACCTTGAGAGAAAGCATTTGCTATAGCTTTATTTACATCACCATGACTTTGTCTTTCTTGTGGTTTAATCAAATCATTTTCTGTTAATGGAGGAACAGATATAGTACCTGAAACAGGAATTCCATTATCATTAATAGGATTTTTAACAGGCACTTGTTCTGTATTATTTATAGTATTTATTTCATTTGTATTTTGGATATCTGTATTAGATTCAATTGGCTGTTCAAACATATCATTTGCTAACTGCTGCTGATTCTGAATTTCTATAGAATTATTTTCACTCTGACTATCCGTTGTTGAAATATCTTTACTTGATTTATTTTTTAGGAAGAAGAAAGCACCTCCGCCAATAAAACAAATAAGAACAACTATGGAAAGGATTACCAAAGCAACTCTTGAGGAACCTTTAGATATTTTCTCCTCAGGAATTGTATCATCATCTTCATCTTCCTCGTAATCATCTTCTCCATAATCTTGAACTTCATCAGAATCATCATCTTGATATTCTTCATATTCTTCTACTTCATCATTTTGTTGAATATCATCAGAGTCATCATCTTTATATTCTTCATATTCTTCTACTTCATCATTTTGTTCAACTTCATCAAAATCATCATCTTGATATTCCTCATATTCTTCTACTTCATCATTTTGTGTAACATCACCGATATTTGAAACAGACTTTCCATTATCGTTCTTTTTATCATATAGACTATTTTCTTTACTATAATCGGTATCTTCATCATCTATACTTACAATATCAGAATCAGAATCCATATCATTATTTTCTTTATTTATACTTTCAGTTTCTGTATCCGAGAAATCCTCTAAAAGTTTTTCATCTTCTTCATTTTCTTTTATTTCAGTATCATTATCATCATTTTCTTTTATATCAAAATCCCAATCAGATAATTCATTATCTTCTTTATTTTCGCTTAGATCTATAGATATATCATCATCATCAATTGTTTCTATTTCAGAAGAAAAGTCTTCTATTTCATCTTGATTAACAGGTGTTATATATGAATATACAGGTTTATCATTTTCATCATAATCAACAATTACCTCTTGAATGTCTGACTCATTTTCATCAGAAACCAAATCATTATCTGTAATCAAATCAAGATCATCCGAATGTTCAATAAGCAACACTTCTTCATTATTTTCAATTTCATTCGTTGCATTAGACCCTATTAATTCAATATCTTCATTTAAAGATAATTCTGATGGACTTTCTTCACATATAACATCTACATCTTCTTTGGGCGAAGAAATTATTGTTGAAGAATCAATCGAATCATCAATTATTTCTAAATCACTATCTTCTTTTGTTTCATCTGATTTTTTTATAGATGAATTTTCTGTTATATTTAAATTATGGTCAATATCATTACTAATCTCATACATTTGAGATTCACTATCAATAGGTTTTGCAAGAATTGTATCTGAATCATCTATAAAATCTTCTTCAACATTAAATAACTCATCCAAAATATCGGAAACAGTTTCATCAGAAGAACTTTCTTCCTGAGCAGCTTCAATATTTTCGACATTGTCTTTAATATTAATTATTTCTTCTTTACCATAATATTTCTTATCATCAACACTTTGTGCTCCAATAATATTTAGAGTCTGATCTTCTAATAATTCAGGATACTTACTAGCATTACAACTAACCATTTCAAAGCCAGTAAAACAACAGAACTCAGTTCTACATTCGCTACACTCAAACAAATGCTTTAAAAGTTTATTTTTAGTTTGAAGATCAATTTCATTATCCATTAAACCAAGATAACTTTCTCTAAAAAGCTCATGATCTTCCATTCTATTAATCAATTCTTTTTTATTTTGAACTTTATTTAGGAAATCATCATATGAAATTAAAGAGTCAAACGCTATACTATAATAATGATAATCAAATGGTTCTTTATCACATATTGAAGTATCAGCAAATCCAATCAATTCAGCATTTTTTAATTCTGAATCAACTTTAATAACAACATAAAAATCAGGTACAATATTTGAATCATAATGTATCTTGGGAATTAATACAGCATTTCCACCAGTAACAACCCTAACATCTAAGTGCCAATCATTAACATAAATATCAGAAATCTCATACTGTTCATTTATAACAGGATTTCTGAATAGAGTCATAGCTTTTTGAATTTCATATGGAGTTTTTTCTAAAATATTTAAAAACGAATATAAAGCTAAAATGGAAGCATATGCTCTTTTTCTTTGAAATTCATCAGATAACAATGAAGCATAAATTTTAGCATATCCATAAGCTTTATCATCAAACGTCAATTTAATTGTATTAGTTGTACTCATATAACCCAAAACTCTCCATATAAAAGTATTTAAACAAAGATAAAATATCCTCTACTTAATATGATTACAATATGAAAACTTTTATTCCAAATTAAAAAAGTCTTTTTTTAAACTTTAATATATGGTATAATAATTTTGGTCTTGTATGTGTAATAATTGACAAAATAAGAATGTAACGATTTGTAAAACATATTGATTAAAATAAACAATTTTAAATAATCATATGTTTTATGAATATACCAGTAAAAGTTTAGGAGGTAATTATGATTAATCCCGTAAGTTTCAGAAGTGCAACAGTAAATAGTTTCCAAGAAAAATTATCAAAGCCACAAGCATATACAAAAGCAAATGCGCCCGTTGCTTCATCAGAATTAAATGGAGCACAAGAGAAAAAAAGTTCGACAGGCAAAAAAGTTGCTGGTGCTGTAGTTCTTGCAGGTGCAATTGCAGCAGGTCTTGCATTAGGTAAAGGTAAAATTGGTGCTTTAAAAGGACAAGTAAACAATGAAACACTAAAAAAATGCCTTGGCGGTTTAGAAACAGCAGGCACTAAAATTGGAGAAAAAGCCGGACAAATTAAAGAATTTGTATTATCAAAATTACAAAAAACAAATGGCGCTGCATAAAACATTTGTAAAAGGAAAATAATTACCTCAAAAAGGAACTCTTTATTAGAGTTCCTTTTTAAATTGTAACAATCATAGAAAATATTTGCTCAAGCTAAAATATTTATAATAAAATTACAGTGTAACATTTATTTTACAATTTATATATTAATAACAAAAATTTTTTTTAGATGTTTTAGACAAGTAGAAGATTAATTTTAGGAGTTATAAAATGTCAATACAACCAGTACAATCAACTCAAACATACAGTCCGGCAAAGAAAGCAGCCAAAACAGTTGCAAAAGCAGCAGTTGTTACAGCCGCAGTAGCCACAACTTTAGCATTAGGTGCAAAAAGCGGAAGATTCACCGTAAATGAAAAAACAAATAAAGTTATGGCAAAAGCCCTTCCTTACTTAGAAAAAGCAGGTAACTTCATAAACAATAAAGCAGAAAAAGTTGCTAATAAAATTGCTGAAACAGGAATTAAAGATAAAATTACAAATTCCAAAATATATACAAAAGCAAAAGAAGAAACATTAAAAGTAGCACAAAGATTACAAGATCTTGATATCAAAGGAAAAATCAAATCTAAGTTTAGCAAAGTTGAAGAGTATATCAGAACAAATATTGGCAAGTTCAACCCAGAAAAAGCAAGTGCGGCAGACAAAGCGGCTGAAACTTTTAACAATTTTATACACTAGGATGATGTTTTAAATTATAAAAAAGAGAAACCAAATAAGGTTTCTCTTTTTACTTATAAACTTTAAAAGTACCTAATACTTTAAAGAAGTCAACAAAATTAATTAACTCATCAATTGCAGAACTAACATTTTCATCTGTTCTCACACCATCAATTTCTACAAAGAAAAGATACTCTCCAAGTTTTCTTTTAGATGGTCTTGAATCAATATATGTAAGATTAAGACCATGCTTCGAAAATATTTGCAGAACATCACATAGTGCTCCAGGATAATTTTTTGTAGATAAAATTATGGAAGTTTTGCCTTTAGTTCCGTTATATTTTAGACTTCGTCCTAAAATATAAAATCTAGTTTTATTATCAGGTTCATCATTTATATCATTAGATAATATATTCAAATTAAATAAATGAGCACAAGTTTCATTAGCTATTGCAGCAAGAGAAATATCATTTTCTATTGAAATTTTTTGTGCGGCATAACTTGTCGATGAAACTTCTTTCAATTCAACATTAGGGAAATTTTTATACAAAAACTTTCCACATTGAGCTAATGCTTGAGGATGAGAATATATTTTTTTTATTGTTTTTATATCACTTGATTTTGAAAGAATCATATGTTTTATTGGCAAGGTAATTTCACCTTGAATTTGTATTTCATCATCTTTAATATCAAGGAAATTACCAATTGTTTCTCTAACTATTCCTTCTATGGAATTTTCAATTGGAAGAATACAGATAGAGCAACAATCCTTTTCTAAACTTTCTAAAGCAGATTTTATACTTTTTTGAGGAATTTTATTTTTTACTTTAATAGAACTTAGTTCTAAAAATCTAAGCATTGCGTTATGAGTATTAGAACCATCAGGTCCAAGGTAATATATATTTTCAATTATATTTTCAAACATTTGCTAAACCTTTACGAATTATAATAGAATAGATTAATGTTATAACTAATTGTACATAAAATAAATAAAAAGGGTAAATAATGACAAATATAAAATTCGGAACGGATGGTTGGAGAGCTATTCTTAACAAAGATTTTACATATGAGAACACAGATAAAGTCATAAATGGAATTGCCTGTTATATATATAAAGAATCCAAATTTGAAAAAAGAATCCTAATAGGATATGACCCAAGAAATCAAGCTGATACTTTTGCATTTTATATTGCAGAGAAATTATCTTCACTAGGCTTTGAAGTTGAAATAAGTTCCAAAGTAGTTGCCACTCCAGTATTAGCATATTCAGCATTACAGAATGATGCATACGCAATAATGATTACAGCCTCACACAATCCTCCTGAATACTTAGGAATAAAATTTATCCCCACTTATGGAGGTCCCGCAGAAGACTATATGGTAAAAGAGATTGTTGATAATTTAGGAATTGAATTTAAACACAAAAAAGAGAAGAAAGAATATAAACAAGTTTCTTTTGAAGAAAAATATATTGAACATATAAAGAACATTATTAATTTAGAAAAAATAAGGAACTCCAATATAAAAATAAATTATGATGGACATCATGGCGCTGCAGGATATTTATTTAAAAGAATATTAGATGAATATAAAATAGAAAATAATTCACAGAATTTAGATAGAGACATCAATTTTGGTGGTTACATGCCAGATCCCAAAGAGAAGTATTTACCCAAGCTAAAAGCATTATGCAAAGAAAATGGTCTAATTGGGTTAAGCAATGATGGAGATGGAGACAGATTCGGAGTTTTTGACGAGAACGGAATTTTTATAAGTGCAAACGATATTATAGCAATGTTATTAAACCACTTAGTAACAAATAAAAATTACACAGGAAAACTTGCAAAAACAGTCGGAGCAAGTTCAATGCTTAACTTATATGCCAATCAAAAAGATATTGATGTTATAGAAACACCTGTAGGTTTTAAATGGCTTGGTGCCGCAATGAGAAAAGAAGAAATAATAATTGCAGGAGAAGAATCCGGCGGTCTCAGCATAAAAGGGCATATTCCGGAAAAAGATGGCATACTTGCCAATTTATTAATTATGGAAATGATGGCATATGAAAATAAAAAATTATGTGAAATACATAAAGAATTCTTATCAGAATTAAATAAAAGCTTTATAAATGATCGAATAGATTTAGAACTTGAATCAAAAGATAAACAAGAAGAAATAATAAATAAATTCAAAACATATTCTGCAATAGGAGAATATAAGATAACAGACACAAACACAATGGATGGATTAAAAATATACCTTGAAGACGGAAGCTGGATTCTAATAAGAAAAAGCGGCACAGAACCGCTTTTAAGGATATATGTTGAGTCTGACAAGGAAGAAAAAATAATAAAAATAAAAGAATATATTAAACAATTGTGTTAAAAATAAATAAATCATTATAGAAAATAGATGGAGATATTTTCCCAAAGAAAATATCTTCATTTATTTCTTTTGAAAAATAGTTATCAATATCAGCTAAAAATTCTATATTTCTTTCCTCCTGTATTTTTTCAATATCTTGAATAGAACAAGCATAACCAGTTAAACAATCAGCAGAAACAGAAACATTACAAAAACAAAAGATAAATAAAAAACATAAAATTTGAAAAATTTTTTTCATATTCCACTCCTACAAAAAAAATATATATCCACCCTTCTATATTTTGAAGTATAATGTAAAGATTTGCATTGCTATTTATAATTAAATATTTGACTGCCTAAAAGTTTAATGTAAAATCATGAGTACAAAGGAAAATTTATATATCTTAATCAGATAGCAAAAATTATTTTTTGGAGTATTTCTCTAAGTATGAATTCCCTAATAGAAAAAGAAAAAATACAAAAATACAAAATTCTTAAACCTGATTTTTCAACAAAATCAGGAAGAGAGTTTTTAGCAATCTACTTAAATTCAAAGTTTAAACAAATTTTAAATTACGATAAGGATAGCGAAACGCCTATTTTTAAAAGTATACATCCTAATTTTATTCCTAAATTTACAAAACGAATAATAAATAATCCAGAAAAACATTTTTTAATAGGAATAAGCGGTGAATCAGCAAGTGGAAAAACAACTATTTGTAATACGATTAAACTTGCGACAGAACGATTAAATATGCCAATCGAAATTTTGAGTGCTGATAATTATTTTAGAGATATATCAGCGCTTATTAATAAATATGGTTCTTTTGATAAATTGCTTGCATCAGGTTACGATGTTGATTCCCCTGATAATTTTAATATGGAACAATTATTTATAGATTTAGAACAGCTATCAAGAGGTATAGATGTAAAAATTCCACAATATTTAGTAAATGGAACGGGTGTTGTTATACCAAACGCAATTCACAAGAAAGCACAAAAAATAATTGTTGTTGAAGGAATGGCAACAATGTACGGAAAAGTTGCTGACTTATTTGACATAAAACTTTATGTTGATATAGAACCTGAAATTCAAAAAAAATGGTTCTTATATAGAGCACAAACATCAAGAAATCAAAATGAGGAAAATGCAAAAAAACAACTTGCATACGTAAGAGAAGCATCAAAGAAATATATTCTTCCAAAGAAAAATAACTCAGACATAATAATAAATGGAGCATCTTCTTTAGAATATTTTACTCAAATTATTGATTATATTTATCAAATTACAAATAACTTCTCAAATCCCGAACAATAAGAATGTAAAAACTCCTTTCTATAACAGAGAGGAGTTTTTGTATACAAAAAAGTTAAAGTCCTTATAAAAAATAAGGACCCATTTTATATTATATGAAAAGAAGAATTAGTTTATAGCCTTAGGCGGATAATTAGGTTTAATTTTCTCAGCAATCTTTGAAAATACAACATTAGAAAGTGCACCTATGCCAGAAAGTATTGCCAAACCTACAACAAAATTTGCTGCATATTTACCTTTGCCACCACAATTTTTAACAACTTGCAACATATCATTAGGACGTGATACCCAAGAAATTGCAGTTGAAGCAGTTAAAACACCAGCCGTCAAAGCAGCTCCTGTTTTTGCTGCTCTATATTTGCTATTGTTTTTTGCTATAGGCTGTATATTAACTGAATTTACTTTCATATTTTAAACCTTTTCCGTACTTACTTAAGACCGGTAAAAATTTTTTTTTGTTATTTAACAAAATTCATCTTTACATTTAATAACAATTCGTAATATATTTAAGCATATTTGCTAAAGATTCTTTTTCAATATCAAACCAATGAATATCTTTATTCGCATTAAACCAGCTTATTTGTCTTTTTGCATAACGGCGCGTATTTTGTTTTAAAAGATTTGAAGCTGTTTCGAAATCTGTTTGCCCTTTAATATATGGGAATAGCTCTTGATAACCAATCGTACCAAGCAAAATTTTATTTTCTCCATATTTATCAAAAAGTTTTTTAGCTTCATTAACTAAACCTTGCTTAAACATTATATCAACTCGTTTATTTATACGTTCGTATAGGAAATAACGATTTTGAGCATTTAAACCATACCACAAAACATTATATTCACTTTCTTTCTTTTTTTGGGCTTTACTCATTGGTATACCTAAAGTAAGACAAACCTCAAGCGCCCTGATTATTTTGACCTTATTATTAAAATGTATTTTTTCTGATATATCAGGATCTTTCTCTTTTAACAAATAAAAAAGTTCTTCGGATGATTTTTGTTCTAATTCTTGACGAAGTTCTTTATTAGGTTCAACTCTTGGCAAATCAAAATCTTGCAACAATACTCTGAAATATAAACCAGTCCCACCAACTAAAATTGGAACTTTTCCTTTATTTATTATCTCTTTTATTTTTATATTGGCATCATCGCAGAAATTAGCCACCGTATATTCCTGATTAAGACTAATTATATCCATCAAATAATGAGGAATACCAGCTTGTTCATCTAAAGTAGGTTTAGCACTTCCTATATCTAATTCTTTATATATTTGCCTTGAATCAACAGATATAATTTCTCCATTAAGCTGCTTAGCTAATTCAATGGATAATCTAGTTTTCCCCGATGCACTCGGTCCTGTTATTGCTATTATTTTTTGTTTTGTCATAGTAAAAACAGAATACCAAAAGCAAATAATAATTTAAATATATAGTAAATAGTATTATTAAAATAACAAATGAGAGAGAATTTGTTCCTAAAATAACAGATAAAATATTTAAAAACACATATAAAATAAAAATAACAAAAAGTATGGCAACTACGCCTAATATATTCTTGAAGAAAAACTTTATTGCAATCCAAAATGCTTTTAATATATTTACATTTTCAAAACTAACTACAGCAAAATATAATATAATGAAAAAATTCATTATGGAAGAGACAATATTAAAAACCATAATCCAACTTATAAAAGTAATTTTATCTTGAATTGTAATATTATTAATATAATTTAAAATTTCAGCTTGAGAAGAAGCCTTTAATATCTTAGGGAATTCATATATTATTTTGGGTTCACCAAAAACACTCATACAAAATTTAGTTAAAAAATATAATATTGCTGCATACAAAATGAAAAATATAAAATAAGAACCTACTGTTTTCAAAAAATCAGAACCAACACCTTCAAAAAACTTCTTAAAATTTTGAACAGCTTTCATCGCAATTTCTTCTTTTGAATCAGCCTCGCAATAATTTATAATGCCTTGTTTATTTATATAAAACCAACCTGCACTAAAAGCTATAAACATAAGTATCATAGAAATTAACAAAACAAACTTAGAGATACTATAAAAATTTCTTCCTACCAAGAAAGATAATGATGTCATTATCAACAATAAGCCAAACAATAATGGCTGAATAAATATCAGATTATTTTTTAATATAAAAAATGATTTCTTAAATATGTTTAGCATTCTTTGATTATAACATATGTAAAAAATAAATAAACAGCTTATTAGTTAGTAATGAAAAGTAATAATTAGTAAAAAGATTA
Source organism: Candidatus Gastranaerophilales bacterium (assembly GCA_944323945.1). Next base: position 18,064 of record CALUUL010000007.1, on the reverse strand, counting down.
TTTGTTTTTGGTAAAATATTTAAAGTATAGAGAAAATGGATTGGGGTAATGAAAGAGAGAATCGTTCTTTTATCTATAATATCTTCACTGCTAATACTATTATATTTTTTTCAAAATAATATGAATACACCATGTGCATTTATGACCATATTAATTTTTATGGCTGTTTATACTGCATATATGCAAATTGCATTTAAACATAGGGTAAGAAAACAAAGAAAACATCCTATTGAAAAAAATTATAATTACAAACCATATGTAAGTATATTAATTCCTGCTCATAACGAGTCAGAAGTTATATCAAAAACTATAGAAAATATATCTAAAATAGAATATCCTAAATATGAAATTATAGTTATTGATGATAGAAGCACAGATGATACAGCGTTAGTTCTTGAAAGAATAGGCAAAGAATATCCGAATATGAAATATTTCTCAAGAACAAAAGAAGCATTTCCAGGTAAATCTGCTGTTTTAAATGACGCAATGAAAATTGCAAAAGGAGAAGCAATTCTTGTTTTTGATGCTGATGCAAGAGTTAAACCTGACTTTTTAAAGGAATTAGTTCCTGCTCTTGAACCGGAACAAGTAGGTGCTGTTCAAGCAAGAAAAGTTATTATAAATAGAGAACAAAATTTTTTAACACGTTGTCAAGATAATGAAATGGCTGTAGATACTCACTTTCAAGTAGGAAGAGACTCAGTTAAAGGAGCTGTTGAATTAAGAGGCAACGGCGAACTAATAAAAAGAAAAGCACTGGAAGATGTCAACGGTTGGAATATTTATACAATTACCGATGATCTTGATTTATCCACAAGATTACAAATTAAAGGTTGGGACGTTCGTTTTTGTCCAGATGTTTGTGTATATGAAGAAGGCGTTCCATCATATATTCCATTATTAAAACAAAGAAGACGATGGATTGAAGGAAGTATAAGAAGATATTTAGAACATTTTTCTGATGTACTGACATCAAAAGATATTTCTTTACGTGTAAGTTTGGATATGACTGCTTATATTACAGAATTTATTTTACCAGTTTGGATGGTATCAGAAGTAATTATTCAATCTTACAGATACATAAAAGATGATCCGAATTGGATCCTTTCATCAATGGCATTATCTACATTAATGTGCGGATTCTTTATTGTGGCATTATTTTATAGTTTAAGAAAATACGTTAAATTAAAACCAATGGATAATTTAATTCAGTCAGTAACTACTGCTTTATATATTGTTATTCTATGGTTCCCACTTGCAATTTTTATAATTTTTAAAATCATATTTATGAAAAATAATATGGATTGGGGTAAAACAAAACACGGGACAGCAAAGGTTGTTCAGGATCTTTCAGTTGAAAATACCCAATCAAAAGAAAAAGAAACCGAAACACTAATAAAAGTCTAAGAAGGGAGAAACATACAGTGGATTTTACAACATTAACGGTAGAATTATTAAAAGGACTAAATAATCTTACGGGGAGTTACGGCTTAGCAATTATAGCCCTTACCGTTATAGTAAGACTTTGTTTATGGCCTTTAGGCGTTTCACAACAACGTTCTATGAGAGCAATGCAGATTCTGCAGCCAAAAATGAAAGTAATACAAGAACGTTATAAAAATGATCCTCAAACAATGCAAAGAAAGATGATGGAGTTTTATAAGGAACATAAATTCAATCCAATGTCAGGTTGTTTGCCATTACTTATACAAATGCCAATATTCATTTTATTATATGCAGCATTAATCAGCCCGCAATTTATACAAGAAGCAGGGAATTCTCACTTTTTATTTATAGATAGGTTGGATAAAACATTAAGAGGTAATGCTGGAATTTCTTACGACGGAACTTTCAGTGTTTCAAATAATGATAAATTTACAGTATATAAAAAAGTAAAAGTAATGCTTGGCGACCAAGAACTTGATAATGTAAAAATTGATTCTAAAAATGCAATAAAAATTCAAGGTGAAATTGTTCCCGGACAACCAATGGATTTAAAAGTTAATCTTGATGATTTTAATTTAAAATATAGCCAATTAGATAAAGTTACTTCTGCTTCAATTGATATTCAAAATATGAAGACAAGGGAAGTAGAAACGGTTAACTTTGAAAGACGCGATAATATAATGGCTGCATCAATACCAACAAATGCACCACAAGGTCAATTCCATTTTGATGTCTTTGTTTTAATTCTTCTTTTTGCTGGAACAATGATTGCAACACAAAAAATCATGATGGCAACAAATAAAAATGTTCAACAAGACCCAATGCAAGCTCAAATGCAAAAAATGATGGGAACAATAATGCCGGTTATGATTATCTTTATGTTTGTTATTGCTCCAATTCCTGCAGGTGTTTTATTATACTTAGTTGTAAGTAATATAATCCAAATAGTTCAAACTATTGTTATAAATAAACAGTTGGAAGCAGAAGATAATGCTAAACATGATGTCAAAGATTTATCTAACGCAAAAACCATTAATCCGATTGAAACAAAAACTATAGAAGCAGATAAAAAATAATGTTACTAGAAGAATTCAATTACCAATTACCTGAAAATTTAATTGCGCAAGTACCGGCTCAAAAAAGAGATATGTCAAGGATGCTGGTACTTGATCGTTTAAATAAAACTCTTGAGCACAAGCATTTTTGTGATATTACAAATTATCTTACTGAAAATGATTTACTCGTTTTAAACAACACAAAAGTTATACCCGCAAGATTATATGCAAAGAAAGATACTGGGGCATTAATTGAAATTTTTCTTGTAAGAGAAATAGAAAAAGATATTTGGGTTTCACTAATAAAACCTTCTAAACGAGTGAAATCAGGAATCATATTAAATGTATCTGAAGAACTTTCTGTTGAAATAATTGAAAAAGATGATGATAAATGGAAAATACACCTATTATATCAAGGCAATATATTTGAAATTTTAGATAAAGTAGGAAATATTCCTCTACCACCATATATTGAAAGAAAAATGACAAATGAAGAGTATAAGAGTCTTGATTTTGATAGATATCAAACGGTATACGCGCAAAAAGAAGGTGCAGTAGCAGCACCAACAGCTGGTTTGCATTTCACAAAAGAAATATTAGAAAAGCTTGATGAACAAGGCACAAAGCATTGTTTTGTAACTTTAAACGTAGGCTTAGGTACATTTAAGCCTGTAAAATGTGAAAATATTTTAGACCACAAAATGGATTCTGAATCATTTGAAATTACAGAAGAAACGGCTAAAATTATAAATAAAGCAAAAGAAGAAGGGAAAAATATAGTTGCAGTAGGAACAACATCTGTAAGGACATTAGAAACAGTTATGAACAAATACGGTAAAATTATACCGGTTAAAGATAGCAGTGAATTATTTATATACCCAGGGTATAAATTCAAAATAGTTGATAAACTTATAACTAATTTCCATCTTCCAAAGTCTACTCTGCTAATGTTAGTAAGTGCTTTTGCCACAAAAGAATTTATTTTTAAAGCATATTCTGAAGCTATAAGAAATGAATATAGATTTTACAGCTATGGCGATTGCATGTTTATAAGGTAGGTATTATGTTCTTTATATCAATATTGTTAGTTATTCTTTCTTCTTTTATGATTTTAAATGTAATAACTAAGAATAATAAAGAGTCATCTGGTTTTTTATATTTTTTACTAATTGCTTTTTCTCAAGTTGTACTTTCTTTTGAAATACTTTCCTTATTTAAACTGATATCTAAAAACGGATTTCTTATTTGTAATATAACATTCTTAATTATTTCTGGAGTTTTATACATCAAATCACATAAACCACAATATAAAAATGGAATAAAAGATGAAATAAAAAAAATATTATTTGCTATAAAAAGAGATAAAATACTATTTTTCTTATCAATTTGTTTTGTATTATTTTTGTTTTTTCAGCTAATTAGTGCGTTATTTTTCCCAATAACATTCGGAGACGCATTAACATATTATCTTCCAAGATGCACTACTTGGATTCAAAACGGATGTATTAATCACTATATAACCCCTGATAGCCGAGAGTTAATCATGCCTGTAAATATGGAATTTTTATACACTTGGTTATTATTATTCAGAAAAAATGAAATAGGTGTTGCTATATTTTCATACATTGGCTACATTGGTACAATATACATAATTTATAATTTTTTAAAAGAAGTAGGATTTTCTATAAGAAGAAGATTATGGAGTATATTTGTATTTTCTTCATTTGCCCTTGTTTTAATAGAAATATATACTCCCTGTGCTGACTTATTTATTGGGGGATTAATTCTTAGCTGCATTTATTTATTCTTAAAAGCTGTAAAAAATAATGATAATTTAGCATTGTTTTTTGCTTCATTATCATACGCTCTAGCTGTCGGAACAAAAACAACAGCCATAATTGCAATTCCTTCTGTATTTATTATTCTTTTAATAATAACTTTAATTTATAAGAAAGAAAAAGCAGTAAAATATATTTTAAAATTTGGACTACTATTTATAATCAATTTTATAATTTTTTCGTCATACAACTACATACTAAACTTAATTCAATTCAATAATCCTATTTCCTGCCGTGAACAACTTTTATTAAATCAATTTAGAGGCGGTTTCAAAGGTTGGCTATGTACATTAATCAAATACATATTTGCTATTTTTGATATTTCAGGCATAAAAGATTTTATCAACTTTAATGGTTTCATTTCTTACCTCCAGTCACTGACATTAAGCTTAATTGGAGTAACCGATAAAAGTTATACTTCCAGCTACTTTGGCAGATACTTCTACTTTAATTCACAAATGTCTATTATGAATTCTGCTTTAGGGATTATGGGATTATTTGCATTTTTACCTTCAATTATAAAATCTATAAAAAAATATCTAAAAAACAAGAAATCAAAAAGAAATATAATAATGGCAAGTTTAACACTTTCACTAATTTTAAACCTGGTGATTTTTGCAAGAGTAATGGTATTTACGCAATATAATATGAGGTATTTATTAACATTCGTTGTAATAGCATCACCCATAATTGGATATTCCTATATAAGAAAAAATAAAAACCTGTTTAAAATCCTTATGTGTTGGTTTATGTTCATATATTTAGTAATTATTGCTCATAAAATGCCATTATCTTACATCATTTCATATATGAAATATAAATCAAATAGTCAAAATTTAAACACATCTTTTTTACTTGCAAAATCTGACGAAATTGATATTTACAATTATATTTTGAATAAAAAAAAGAAAAACATCGGACTAATTATTTCGCAAGTGAAAACACCTAATTATTACATAGAAAAATTAAAATTGTTTGACTACAATGTAGAAAAAATCTTACCCGAAAATATAGAAGATTATAATTTGTCAAAATTTGACTATATTATTACAAATACATATAAATCTTCATCAACAAATATTGTAAAATTCAAAGAAAGAATACAATATCCAAAGCTTTTTGCAAGTAGATGTTTATATAACGACTACAGGCAAGCAACAATATATGACAATAAAACAGAACCTGCAATGATAGAATGCGAAATACCATTTGAATATATACAATCAAAAGGATTCCGCGAGATAACAGATGCAAAATTTGATAATTATATAATTTTACAAAATCTCATACATTAGTATGAAATTTTGTAAAAAACACTAAAGTTTAAGTTATAATATACCGATAGAAGGGTTATTGGATTTTTAGTAAAATCATAATCTAAAATATAATAATATAATGGTAGTAGTTTACATTTCGGAATATAGTCTTTGAAATACAGATAAGGATTATAAATGTCAGAAGAAAAAAAAGATAATAAAAATGTTTCAGTTTTTGCGAGAAGTGAAATTTCATTGGAATCTGACCCTTTAGAAGAAATATTTGCTTTAAATCTTGGGGATTTTATATCTGAACATTTAATATCGGATGAACTCGTTCAGAAAATAAGCAGAACAAGTGTAAACAAACTTGAAAGTTTGAAAAATCAATTAAAAGAACTTATTGCAATTTATTCAATAGATAATACATTAAAAATTCTTGGATTTAGCAGTAAAGAAGATTATATAATATACAATGCAATTGCAAAAACAATAAAACAAATGCTAGAAATAGATGCTTGCCATGTATTCTTATCAAAAGAAAACGCAATGGGTCTTAATACAACAAAAAACGACCTTTTATTAGTAGGTTCATCTTTAAATTTTAATGATGATATATATGAAGCAGAAATTGGATATAAATATGATGATGAGAGCTATGTATCCTTTTCATTTAATAACAAGAAAGAAATTGAAATAAAAGATTGTAGTAAAGATGAAAATTTCAAGCCAATACTATTATTAAATGAAGATAAAGTTAAATATTATCTTGCTGTTCCAATGTATAACAACATGGAAAAAGTAGGGGTAATAGTCGTAGAAAACTATAAAGAGAAAAAGTTTTCAGATGAATTTATAGAATTATTGACAGTAACAGCAAGATTATTTGCAACTTCAATGAGTCTTGAAAAATTAACGGAAGAAACAAATAAGCTTATAAACTTAGAAGATGTTACGGTATCTCAACTGCAAAACAACCGTGCAGAATTAACTGCTTTAATAGGCGATTTAAGTAGTGAGCAACAATGGTTCGTAGAAGATTTAGCAAAAGCAGTTGATGCAAAAAGTAATTTCAAAAATAATTATTCACATGATGTTGCGGATTTAGCAAGAGAAATATCAACTGCATTAGGACTTAATGAAAAGACAAAAGATTTAATTTACTATGCAGCATTATTAAGAAATATAGGGAAAATAACCCTTCCTGAAGAATTATTCAATAAAAAAGAAAAATTATCAAAAGAAGACTGGGAAAAACTGCAAAATCATCCAAATGTTGGTGTAAGTATATTAATGAGTATTAACTTCTTATCAGAAGTTGTTCCATATATTACCTATCATAAAGAGCGTTGGGATGGAAAAGGCGAGCCTGAAGGCTTAAAAGGAATGAGTATTCCTCTTGGTTCAAGAATAATAGCAATTGCTGATGCATATAGTGCTATAACTTCTGATAGAACGTATAGAAACGCTCTATCAAAAGAAAAAGCACTTGAAATTATGGAATCTGAATCAGGAATCAAATGGGATCCTGACCTAGTAAAAGTTCTTATTGATATAAAAAAATAGATATTAACTTTCTTTATCTGAGACCCAGAGTCCATGAAGATTACATAATTCACGGGCCGTAAATTCATCATATGAACAATTAGGTTTTAAATCTAATTTAGGTTCATCTCCAGGATTCAAATATTTTCTTTTTAGATATTTCTTATCAGGAGAAATAGCTTCAATAAAAACTATATAATGATCTTTTTCCATAGGATGAGGAATAGAACCTACTCTTATTGTTTTTGAACTTCCCTCAATTGTAACAACAGGAACATGTTTTTCTTGAGAAGAATCATCAGTTGTTTGTGCTTTTAATTCCTCCATAGGAACAGAACAACATACTAATTGACCAGCTCCAGGATGTATCACTTCAATGATATTTCCGCAAACATTACATTTATACAAACTCATTTTTTCTGTCATAAAAAACCTCCTTTGAATAAAAAAATTATATTTTCAAAGGAGGTTAAAAAAATCAGCTTAGTTTATTAACCTATCGATTATAAATTATATTTATAATTTCATCTTCAAATTTTTTAATCTTAGTTTGTTCATCAATAAAGTTTTGAGTAAGGATAACAATCGAATAAGTATGACCATCCTGAGATTTTACATATCCTGCAATAGCACTAACGTTTGATAAAGAACCTGTTTTTAACCAAACATCTCCCCTTAGCGGATATAATCTATTATTTAAAGTACCATCTCCAGATTGTGCCATATTATCTTTAAATTTTTCAAAATCTTCCTGCTTATATATCTTATTAAGAGCTTGCGTCATCCAATCTGCATATAAAAGATTATTTCTTGAAACACCACAACCATCTTTAACTAAAATATTGTCAGTCTCCAATCCTAATTTTTTATAGTATTCTTTAAAGAGTTCTTCCCCAAGAAAATCAGTACCTGTAGCTGTATATTTATTAGCAGCTGCAATTTTAAAGACTGATTCAGCCATTAAGTTATTACTATTTTGTAGAATTAAAGGAATTGATCTTCTTATAGGATTTGAAATTTCTGTTATTAAAACAGCATCATTCGGTACTATTTTAGAAGAATATAAAGTATTCGAAATATTAATTCTATTATCTTCTAATGCTTTTTGTACATTATGAATAAAATATCTTCTCATACTACTAATAGGTATATTTATTGGCTTAACAGCTTTAAGATTACCATATATCTCCACAACCTCAGGATTCATCCAATTATAACGATTAACTTCCAAGTAATCATTTTTCGCCCCTGTCTTAACTACACTTATAACAGACATTGGATAAGTTGATTTTAAAGTAGTCTGAGCAAATCCATCCGCATTATTAATCATTGAAACTCTTACTACATTACCATCTAAGTTATAACAACTAACCTTAGGGGTATAAGGATTAGTATCATCATCCCACATCCAACCGGGAGCAAATTCTTTTTTATCTATAATACTGTCATCAAAATATAAATTTTTAAATGTTGTATTTCCGTCTGCCTTTATTTTCTGAAAAGCTTGTTGTAGCTGTGATGACATCAATAATGGATCAGCTCCTAATTTTATGTATAAATTATTTTCAGAATCTTTATAAAATTGTGTTTTGAATAAATAATCATAACCAAGAACCTGTAAAGAAGAATATGTTGTAAAAATCTTCAAAGTAGATGCCGGATGCAATAATTTTTTTTGATTCTGCTCATAAATAACAGTACCTGATTCTGCATCACGAATTGATATTGCAAGTGTCGCTGTTTCATTTAGATTTGAACTTTTTATAAGTTTTTCTAATTTGCCTACAGAAAATGCAAAACTACTATTTATACTAAACATAAAAATTATTGTTAAAATTAAGATTTTAAATAAATTTTTCATTATTTCTCCATTAACTTGTATTCTGCTTTTGTATCTTTTAATATTGGCATTTGTTTTCTATATTGATGCATTTCTTCTATATTAATCTTTGCCAATAAAACTTTTTCTTCTCTATCAAGTTTAGCAATAACTCTGCCTTTATAATCACAAACTTGAGAATTACCGGAAAAATCAAATGATTCATTTATTTTTCCTGTTAAACAACAAGAAATCAAGAAACATTGATTTTCTATAGCCCTGGCTTTTGATAACGTAATATATTCATCAGTATAAGCTTTAGGCCAAGCTGCCATATTTACAATTATATCAGCATCATTAAAAGCATATTGTCTAAACATTTCAGGAAATCTTATATCATAACATATAGATATACCTATTTTCCCAATATCTGTATTTACCAAAAGAGAATAATCACCCTGTTCTAAAAAAGATCCCTCAGATTGACCTCTATGAGAAAACAAATGATATTTGTCATAAGTTGCAATTAAATCACCATTTCTATCAAAAATCAAACAGGTATTTCTATCTTTTTCATTATCTTTTCTCAAAACAGCACTACCACCAATTATATTAGTCTTATATTTTAAAGCTATTTCTTTTAAGAATTTATATGTTTTAGATTCAAATAAATACTCTGAACTTGCATTAAAAGAAGTACAATCCCATCCAATAGTCCACAGTTCAGGTAAAACAATCAAATCACATGACTTCACACCACAATCTTCAAGAAGTTGCTGAACCTTTAAAATATTTTTATCTATATCCCCCGCAATTGCTTCCAACTGCACAATAAGAGTTTTGATTTTCATAATCAAATTGTATTACAAAATTGGAATGTTATCAAACTTAAAAGTTTAGCTATAGCATACTCTTTATATTCTTAGATAATTGTTCTAAACCTTCTATTGCAGATTTTTGACTGGTTATTGCTTGTGGTAGTTCTGTTTTTGCAAATTTTTCTAATTCTGCAATATTCTTAGAAAATGCTTCACTAACACTTTTCTGTACTGAGCCAATATCAGAAGGCAAAAAAGATTTTGTTTTTTCTGCAGTCTTTACAACTGTTTTTGGTGATACTGTTCCTAATATAGTTTTAGCGATATTCATATAAACCTGCCTCAATAATATAAAAACAAAATATAATAAATTATTGCTTTTTCTTATTTAGCAAAATAAAAAGCTAAATCTTCATATACAGTTTGTTCCTTTATATATGCGCCTAGCATTTTCTTAGATTTTTCTGTCTTTTCAATATCCTTATATATTTTATTTACCAAGATGGAATTACCAATATTCGACTTTATTAACTGCGTTAGATAATACTGTATACAATCTATTATAAAAGTAGGTTCCAAATCATTTTCAATTTGGTGTGTATAAAGAGTCATTGCAAAGTCTAAAGCATAATCTTTATCAAATTCAGGATATTTTTCAAAATATTTTTCTAAAAAACCAACATTATATAAACTCACTTTGTAATCTGGAATATAAAAAGATTGTGAACGAGATACTATTGTTTGTAGAATATCGTCTTTATTATTTGTCAAAAATATAAAAGTAACTTTATCTGATGGCTCTTCTATAGATTTCAACATTGCATTCGCAGCAACTGTCGAAAAACATCCTGTATTAATTCCTTTTGAATACCAATATTTATCTTCATCTTTCTCCTGTGGCAAATTAAATCCCGTAGAAATAAATTCATTATATTCTTGCATCTCTGATTGTGAAAGAGTTTTAAATTCCGCATCACAAAAAATAAATACCCTATGATAATCAGATGAATTTACCAAAGTATCTAATACCATATTTATTTGGTCTTCAGAAATAACTGTTTTACTTGAATCTGTTTTATTATCAATTTTTGAAATTGTCATTACCGAAGGATGTTTATTTTCTCTAATCCAACGACAATTTTGACAATTACAATCTTCCCTTCCATCTTCAAGACAATTTAACTGTCTCGCAAGTTCCATTGCCATTGCATATTGTATATAGTTATTACTTCCATATAAAATAATAGAATGAAATAATCTGTTCTGCTCTATTGCAGTTCTAAAGAAATTACTCAAATACGGATATTTTTTATCTAAAACTTTATTCATACTATCTCAACAATGTAAGTTCCAATAATATTTCACTGGATGCAGACTGTCCTGTTTTTAATTTATACTCTGCATTTATAAGATTTTCTCTTATTTGTAGCAAATTATCAAGAGAGATTTTCCTCAATTTTTCTTGCATCTTCATAACTATAAACTCATGCAATTTTAGTTTAGAGGCTATATCCTTTGTACTAATTTTCTTTTCATAACTTTTAACAAAAACAAAACGTTGAAAATTTCCTTGAAGAACTGAAAATATTTCTAATGGATGTCTCTTTTCTGTTAATAAATCATATTGTTTTAATATTTCATTTTTGTTCCCCTGAATAATTAAATCAGCAAGAACAAAAACATCTTCAGATGATGTACAATATTTTTTTATTGCATTTTGGTTTATAGTTTTATTTGGATGAATAGCAATCTTTAATTTTTCTAATTCAGAATCTATCAATGTAAGATTAACACCTAACTGTTCAATTAAAAATGAAACATTATCAGAATTAATAGTTAAATCTTTTTCTTTTGCCATTTTTAATATTTCAGACTGAAGTTGTTTATCATAACTTCTATATTGTGAAAATTCTCTAACTTGAGAATATTTAGAAAGCGTCTTATATATTTTTTTTCGAGAATCAGGTTTTTTATTTTCATCTCTCGGTATCTTACAAACAAAAATTATATTAACATTATCACTTAAATTGGCAAGTGAGTAGTTAATACTTTCTATCTGTTTATCATCAAGGCTCATTTTGTTACCTATTAAATATTTATCAATATTAATAATAGTTAAAGTATTACCAAACATTAAAGGAGCAGCTTGAACACAATCCATCAATGTATTAAATGCAGGATTATCAAATACCTTATAAGACATAGACATAAAAGAAGCATCAAGAAGCTCATTTTTAAGCTTCTTGATTTCTTTTTCCATTAAATATTCTTCTTGTCCGTAAAATAAAAATACTGCCATTTATTTTAATTTTCAATTAATAAACTTGCACCAATTACGCCAGCTGTATTGCCAAGCTCAGCATGAACAACTTCAACAGCAGCACCTTGAATCGGCATAGAACGTTTTTTCAAAGTTTCTTTTATCGGTTGGAATAACAAATCGCCTGCATCAGCAACACCACCACCAATGACGATTTTTTCGGGATTTAATAAATTCACAACACTTGCTAACCCGATACCTATATAATTGCCTATTATTTCAAATATCTTCTTTGCAACGACATCACCTTGTTTAGCAGCTTCACAAACTACATATGGAGTAATTTCATTTTTTGCAAGTTCTCTATATTTTGTAGACTTTCCGCCTTTTATGTATTCTTCAGCCATTGCAACAATACTTGGACCTGATGCAAAAGCTTCAAGACAGCCATGATCACCACATCCGCATAAAGGACCATTTTCCATTTGTAATTTTATATGTCCTATTTCACCAGCTGCATTACTTGCACCGCGAACAAGTTTTCCATTAACAATTAAACCCGAACCAATACCAGTACCAACAGTAATACAAATCATATTATTAGCACCTTTACCGGCACCATAATTCAACTCAGCCAAAGCAGCACATCTTACATCATTATCTACTTTTACAGGTATATTAAATTCTTTTGAAACAATATCTGCAATAGGAATATTAACCCAACCTGGAATATTTGGAGCCAATCTTACAATACCATTATCACAATCAATCTGCCCCGGGAATCCAAAGCCAATACCTTCAATTGTTTCTTTTGCTACTTTTGATTCTTTTATTACATCACTAATTGCTTTTATTATATTAGAAATTGTATATTCATACCCCATCTCAGCTCTTGTTGGGACAGTATCAGAATATACAATACTACCTTCTTTATCAACCAATGCAACTTTCACATTAGTTCCACCTACATCTACCCCTATTCTGTATTTTTTTGCCATATCAGCCTCTAACTCCTTAGAAAATTAACTACCTGAAAAAATGATAACACAAAAACATCTTTCAATAATATTGAAAATACTACTCTTTTAAATAATCTTCAAATAATGTATCCCAAACATTTATATATTTTTCTGCTCTATGATAATTATCAATTATTGCAGGAATTCTTTCTTGATAATCTTTTTCATTACATTGAGCAATAATTTTATCAATATTATCATAATCTTTGGGGTCTATTATTATCATTCCATCTACATTAAAAAATTTTTCAATTTTGGTAGCACCAATATATATTGGAACTGTCATAGACCTGAAACTGCTTGTTAAACGTTCCGTAAAATAATATGGTTTTCTGTCATTTTCAATAGCAAAAGTGTACCTATAATCTTTCAACGTATCAGAAATATCACAGAAATTATGAGCAAAAGTCCCATAGGTATCAACCTTATTACTATTCTTATATTTCTGAGCTATAGATAATCTTAGTCTATGCATATCTGTCATAACTTTATTTGAAGACAATATTGAAATATTCTTACTTTTCTTTTGATATATTTTGTCATCATCTCCTTTATACCAACTACTGGCAAAGGCAGGAAAAAACCTTGCATTTTCAACAGAATTCAATATCTTTTCTGAGAAGGTAAAAATATAATTAAAATCTTTTTCTAAGCCTTTATGTCTATGAAAAATTTCATAATCTCTTTTTTTTAATATTTCTGACTCTATCAAGAAACCATATTTTCTTGATGGAGAACCCATTTGCTGAAGCATAGCGTGATGAGAATAGAAATGTGTACTCAAAGCAAAATTATAAAAATCCCAAATAAAATATTTTGACCTATGATTAGTTGTATAATTAAAATTTATATGTGCATCTCGAATAAAAAATTGACGCATTTTTTGTCCATCTTTATTATAGATTTCATATTCTTCATCTATATTTCCGCCTTTAATCGGATTTCTTAGTTCATATATCGGACAATAGACATTTCCATATACTTTACTATGCATTGGAAAATGTGTTATCAATAAATTTTTTATTACATTCCAAGGTCTACTCTTTAAATATTTTTCAGACATACAAAACTCAATTATATAACTTTATCAATCAAACCATATTCCAAAGCTTCTTGAGCAGACATATAGTTATCTCTTTCTGTATCAGCATAGATTTTTTCTATCGTTTGTCCAGTATGCTCAGCTAAAAGAATATTGAGTTCTTTTTTCATTCTTAGAATTTCTTTAGCTTCAATTTCAATATCGGTAGCTTGCCCCTGAGCACCACCTAAAGGTTGATGAATCATTATCCTTGCACTTGGAAGTGCCATTCTTTTACCTTTTGTTCCGCCCGATAATAGAAATGCCCCCATTGAAGCAGCTTCACCTAAACAAATAGTACAAACATCAGCTCTCACATGTTTCATAGTATCATATATAGCCATACCAGCAGTTATAACACCACCGGGACTATTAATATACATCATAATATCTTTTTCCGGATTTTCAGCATCCAAAACTAATAATTGGGCAACAATTGAATTGGCTAATTCATCGTCTATTTCTTCACCTAAAAATATAATTCTTTCTCTTAATAATCTTGAGAAAATATCAAATGATTTCTCTCCTCTAGATGATGCTTCTATAACTGTTGGTATATAATTTAATACTGTTTTTTTATCCATAACAACCTCGTTCTTAATATGAATATTATAAACCAAAATTGATAAATTCATACAAAATCTGCTAAAATATCATCCTAAGGAATTAAAAATGATAATTGATAATAATTTAATTGCAAACGATTTTGATTTTATGACAGATTTTAATGGTATTAACAGGCATTTTAATAATCCTGTATATCCATCAGGGGTTTATGATAAAGAAAAACCGGAATATAAACATGGACCTGACTCTAGTGAATATCCAAACTTAACACTTCCTTGTAAATTATATGATGAATGGGGAAATACTATTCAAGATGGGTATTATATGGTTGTACTATCACAAGACATGAAATTTCTGGAATTATATCAAAGCAATAAATTAAAAGCACGCATCAAGGTTATAAAACTTGTAGAAAAAATGTATACACAAGAAGAACTAAATGAAGAAACAGAAATAATAGGAAGATTACAAACTGCACAAGCTAAGAAAAAATTAAAAAAAATAAAAGAAGCAGAAGAAGACCTTATTGCATTTAAAGAACGTGTCGCAGCCAATTCATATGCAAAAATAGAAGATTCAGGAAAAGGCTACTATTTATTAAAATACAATTACAATGGTAAACAAGCTACTGGAATTATCCAAAAATAAACTTTAAAAATTTAATAAAAATGTTATCATTAAAATAAATAGATTAAAAAGGATTTATAAATGTACAAACAAACAAGAAATGTTTATACTATAAGAACTTCACCATATAATGACAATGAGAGCCTTGAAAATCTTTTAAATGAGATGTCAAAAGAAGGGTGGGATGTATATTCAATTCAAGAAATAGAAAATGATGAAGGAATTTTCTATAATTGTATATTTATAAAAGAAACAGAAAATGAAGACAATTCATTGAATGAAAATGATGACTTACTAAACTTCAAATCAAGGATTGAAAGGATTATCAATCCTGACCTTGACCCTTATGAATTATGCGTTGATATACAAAAGAAAATAAAAGAAAAAAGACAAAAAATCTCACAAGTTAAATCTTTAATAGATGAAACATCTGAAGATTCAAGAGCTATTCTAAACTCTGAAATTTCAAAACATATTGATGAACTTAATGCTTTAAAAAAGAAACTTTCGAAAGTAATCAATCCAAATATTATGGAACAAAAACTGGGAGAACAGAAACTTACATTAGCTATATCAGAAGAATTAATAGATATCCTTGATAGCGATAACGAATATAATATGCTTTCACAAATTGTTCTCATCAGACAAAACTTAACAGAAACTCTAGGCTATATAATTCCAAAAATAAAAATAGAAGTAGATGATACTTTAGATGAAAATGAGTTTGCAATAAAAGTAAGAGGCATTCCCGTAATCACATCAAAATCATATTGTAATTATACTATGTTCTATGAAAATGATTTGAAGATAGAAAAACTTCCTTATAATTCATTTAAAAGTAAAGATATAGTTACAGGTTTAAATACTATATGGATAAAAGAAGAAGAAGCTAAAGACTTCTGGGCAAAAGGATTTGACACTACAGATTATATTGCTCATTTAATAGAATATACAGTAACAAAATATATTGATGACATTTTTGATTATTCTGATATAAACAGATACATAGAAATTGTAGGTAACCAAAATCTTTATCTTATAGAAAATATTATTCCTGATTATATCTCAATTGCAGAACTAAAATATATTCTTACAAGCCTTATAAAAGAAAAAGTATCAATTAAAGATATTGTATATATCTTTGAAAAAATAAATGATTTTGCTGATGAGACAAATAAGGAAGAACTTTTGGAAAGAATAAGAGTTTCTTTAGCAAGACAAATAAGTTCCTCTTTATATGATGAAAGAGATAAAAATATTTACGCTTATGAATTATCTGCAAACAGTATAAAATCATTCATTGGTAATAAAGATATCAATGATGAAGTTATAAGAATTGAAAGTACAAAAATTGAAGAAATTATAAACAATTTAAAAGATAAAATAGAAAAAAATACACCTGATGCAAAAGAAATTATAATAATTGCCCCTATGAAGGTAAGACACATTATATACTTAGTACTTTCTCAAATGATGCAAAATATAAGAGTAATAGCAAGAGAAGAACTTTTATTTGAATACCCTCTCAATATAATAGATACAATATAAAAAATTATCATTTATTATACAAATTTTGAGCCATACAACTATTTAAACTTCTTCTAAGATTCATTAATCTGACATTCATTTGATTCTTTAAATTTTGGCATCTAATAGTATCTGCAATAATATTAAAGTCCATATCAGAAAGAGAATTATGTCTTACCGTTGTATGAATAAATTCGTTAGGATTATTTGTCTTATCAGTTGGATATAAACTAAAGTTAATAGGTGAAATTTTCATTTATTTTTCCTTACTTAACCGTATATTATAATATACATATTACACAGTAAAAATTAATTTGCACATCTAATAAAAACAACTAAAGAATATTTATTGATTAAAAAACATCTAACTTTTACATAAATTAATATATATATAAACTCCAATATTTATGATTGAAAAATCTATGCTAACATATAAAAAGGAGAGATTATGAATATTGAAGGAATTATAAACACAGCAAAAGGTAAAGAAGAAGCTGATTTAGTAATAAAAAGTATAGAAATTGTAAATGTTTTATCAGAAGAAATATACACAGCTGATATTGCAATAAAAGATGGTACAATTGCCGGTATAGGTAAAGACTATATCGGGAAAAAAGAAATTAATGGAGAAGGGAAATATGCTTGTCCTTCTTTTATTGATGGACATGTTCATATTGAAAGCTCAATGCTTTTACCCTCAGAATACACTAAAATGGTTTTACCAACAGGAACTACAACAATAGTTGCAGATCCTCATGAAATATCAAATGTAATTGGTCTTCACGGTATAAGCTTTATGAGAGAAGCTTCTAAAGATTTACCATTAGATGTATATATGACTCTTCCATCTTGTGTACCTGCAACTCCATATGAAACGTCAGGTTTTGAATTAAACAGTTATGACTTATCTCTTTTAATCGATAGCCCTTGGGTTTTAGGACTTGCAGAAATGATGAATTATCCCGGTGTTGTAAATCTTGATAAAGAAGTTCTCTCAAAAATAAAACTTGCACTTGAAAAAAAGAAAAGAATAGATGGTCACGCGCCATATTTATCTGGTAAAGATTTATGTGCTTATATTGCAGCAGGTGTATCATCAGATCACGAATGTACAAACCCTTCTGAAGCCATTGAAAAATTAAGACTTGGAATGTATTTAATGGTAAGAGAAGGAAGTGCAGCTAAAGATTTAGATGCATTAATTCC
>CALUUL010000006.1 GCA_944323945.1 Candidatus Gastranaerophilales bacterium | reverse complement strand
TCATTTACTAAAAGTAGCTGAGTAGTATGAAAGGTGATTAAAATGACAGATAGAATTAAAATAGAAGATTTAAGACCTGCAGAAGGTTCTACAGGAAAAATAAAACGAGTAGGTCGTGGAAGATCATCAGGCTGGGGAAAAACATCTTGCCGTGGAAACAATGGAGAAGGACAGAGATCAGGTAGGACATCAAAAAGAGGATTTGAAGGCGGACAGATGCCTGGATACAGACAAATGCCAAAATTAAAAGGCTTCAAAAACTTTAATGCATTATGTTATGCAGAAATTAATGTAAGTGACTTGGCTAATATACAAGCTGACGAAATTACATTAGAATCGTTAAAAGAAGCTGGAAAAGTATCTTCAAAAGCAGAAGCACTAAGAGTATTAGGCAATGGCGAATTAACAAAAGCAGTAACAGTATGCGCAAGATACTTTACAGAATCAGCAAAAGAAAAAATTGAAAAAGCAGGTGGAAAGGCTCAGTTAGTATAATGCAACAATATACGCCAAATCAGCAAAATTTGCAGGCAATATTATCAAATTTAAATATTGCCGGTTTAAAAACAAAAATCATATTCACACTAGTGATGATAATGATTTTTAGGTTATGTGCACAATTACCATTATTTGGAATTGATGGACAGAATTTTGCAAATCTTGCTGCAACAAATAATCTTATTGGCTTTTTGGATATGTTCTCAGGTGGTGCACTTGGGAACGTATCTATAATAGCACTAGGTATTGGTCCATACATAACAGCGTCAATTATAATGCAATTATTAGCGGTAGTAATACCATATCTAGAACAATTGCAGAAAGAAGAAGGAGAAGCAGGCAGAAGAAAAATATCACAATATACAAGAGTTTTTACAATAATAATAGCTGCAATTCAAGCACTTGTTTTTGTTGTATATCTTGTAAAAACAGCTCGTGGTGCAATTATGCCTGATGTTAATATTATTGCATTTGGGATTGGCTCAATAGTAATACTTACAGCAGGTTCTGCATTCACAATGTGGATGGCAGAATTAATGACAGAACGTGGCATTGGTAATGGTGCTTCTATGCTTATATTCTGCGGTATCATATCTAAGATACCATTTTATGCAGGACAAACAGCAACATTAGTAAGTGGTAATTCATCATTACAACCAGGATTACTATTATTATTAGCAATATTCTTTGCAACAATGGTATTTATAGTTATTATGCAAGAAGCTGCAAGAAAAGTAATTATTGTAAACCCACGGAGACAAGTAGGAAACAAAGTATACGGAGGAACAAATACTTTTATCCCATTTAAACTAAATCCCGGTGGTGTAATGCCAATAATTTTTGCAATAGCAATATTATTATTTCCAACAACAATATTAGGATTATTTGGACAAGCAAATATAAGTAATGAAGTATTAAGGAATATAATTGTATCTTTATCTAATTTTTTAAGTCCATCAAAAATAACATATAATATAATATACTTTTTACTTATATTTGGATTAACATTCTTCTATGCATCTATTATTCCAAATCTACAGCCAAAGGAAATTGCTACGAATCTAAAGAAATACGGATCATCAATTCCAGGTATAAAACCAGGAAAACCAACTGCAGAAGCATTAGATAAGATTTTAAGCAAAACAACATTTATTGGAGCATTAAGCTTAGCAACTATTGCATTAATTCCGTCCATAGCTTGTAATATTACAGGAATAACTACACTACAAGGTATAGGTGCTACTTCATTAATAATTATGGTTGGAGTTGCGTTAGACTTTATAAATCAAGTCAGAACAAACTTACTTCCCAAAAATTATGAAAGCTTTTTGAAACAATAGAAAATTTAAATCAAAAAAGAAATGAACCTGAAAGGGTTCATTTTTTTATTCAAAAAAATTTGATGTGATATAATAGATTAGTTAGAAATATTAGACACGAGGACAAGAAAATGAAAAAAGAATTTATATTTATCGGTCCACCTGGGAGCGGTAAAGGAACACAAACTAAAATATTATCAAAAGAATATAATCTCCCACATATTGATACAGGTTCGCTTTTAAGAGAATCAGTTGCTTCAGAAAGTGAAGAAGGAAAGTTAGCAAATAGTTTTATGGAAAAAGGACAACTAGTTCCAATAGAATTAGTATCGAAAATAATAAAAAACAGATTATTAAAAGATGACTGTAAAAACGGATTTATTTTAGACGGATATCCAAGAAGTATAGAACAAGCATATGCATTAGATGAAATTTTAGGAGAAATAGACAAAGATAATAATATAAAGCCACAAGTATTTTATTTTGAAGTAGCACAAGAAAAATTAGTAGAAAGACTAGTTAACAGACGTTCTTGCAGTAAATGTGGTGCAATATATAATATAAAGACAATGAAATTAAAAGATGAAACAAAATGTGAAAAATGTGGCGGAACATTAACAAGAAGAGATGATGATACTGAAGAAGTTGCAACAAAACGATTTGCAACATATTTTGAACAAACAGAGCCACTAATCAAATTATATGCAGATAGAGGTTTATTAACAAAATTAGATGCAAGCTTAGATATAGATACAATATACAAAAATCTTACAGGAGCAATAAAATAAAATGTCTATACATAGAAAATCAAAATTTGAAGTTAATCTTATGAAACAAGCGGGAAACATTGTAGCATTAGTTCATGCAGCAATGAAAGAAGCTGTTAAAGAAGGAGTAACAACAAAAGAGCTTGATGAAATAGCATATAAGATAATAAAAAGTAATAAAGCAGACCCAACTTTTCTTGGCTATCATGGATTTCCCGGGACAATATGCGCTTCAATAAATGAACAAGTCGTACATGGTATACCATCTAAAGATGTAGTATTAAAAAATGGCGATATAATAAGTATCGATATAGGTGCAACATATAAAGGTTTTGTTGGAGATAGTGCTTGGACATATGCAGTTGGTGAGATTTCAGAAGATAAAAAAATGCTGTTAAAAGCAACTGAAGAATCATTATTTGCGGGACTTGAGCATATGAAAAGTAATGATAGACTGGAAAATGTCGCTGGAGCAATAGAAGATGTTGCAAAAAAATATAAATTGGGAATAGTAAGACAATACGGCGGACATGGTGTCGGTAGAGAAATGCATGAAGATCCATTTGTATTCAATTACAGAACTAACAATAAATTGATTTTACAAAAAGGAATGACAATTGCAATAGAACCAATGCTAAATCTGGGCGGTGATGATGTAATAGTTCTTGATGATGAATGGACTGTAGTAACAAAAGATAAAAAACCTTCAGCACATTTTGAACATACAGTACATGTAACAGATGATGGACCGGAAATACTAACAAAATTACTATAAGGGAAAAAGAAATGATAGAAATGAAAGTTATGGGTATAGCAATCGATACAGCAAGTGGTTCACCTATAATCGTTTTAAATGATAAAGATAACAGAAAAGCTTTGCCTATATGGATAGGCAGTGCAGAAGCAAGTGCAATTATAAGAAAAATTGAGAACATAAAAGTACTCAGACCAATGACTCACGACTTAATAATTGATGTTATAGAAAAAACAGGATACAACGTTGATAGAGTTGAAATTAATGATGTAGAAAAAGAAACATATTTTTCAACAATATACCTAACAAATGAGGATGGAAAAGAAATTATGATAGATTCAAGGCCATCTGATGCTATAGCAGTAGCAATAAGAGTAGATGCACCAATTTTTGTATCAGCAAAGGTTTTAGCAGATGGAAGCGTATCTTGTGACAGCGAAAAAGATGAAGCCGAGTCACAAGAATTTAGAAATTTTATACAGAGTATAAAACCATCAGATTTTGAGAAATTACTTAAGGATGACAAACAATCTGATCAATAAAACTTGAATTGATATTTACTTTAGTATTCTTCACTTTTTTAAAAAGTGGAGAATATTTATTTTTATATAAACGATTTCTACGAATATCATCAAACTGAGACAAACCAATGATAGTATCTTTACAAAAAACATCAATAAAAAAATTAAGCATATATACCTTTCCAATACTTTTGATGTATAATTTTTAATGAAAAAGGAAGAATAATCAAGGAAAGGATAAATAATAATGACAAAAATAACAAAAGATATGGGTATAATAGAAGTACTACAAGCACATCCAGAGACAATAGAAGTGTTTCAGAAATACGGATTTGGTTGTATAGGTTGTGCTGCTGCAAGATATGAAAATTTAGAAGCAGGAGCGAAAGTACACGGAATTGATCCAGATAAAATGGTCGAAGACCTAAATGCTGCAATTGTCGAATAAAACATATATGTTAAAACATTAAATACAGTTAAATTTATTAATATTGACGTGACAAAATGTTATGTTTTTATTATGATTTTAATACTTATTCGACAAAATACAGTTAAGGAGATATAAAATGGAAGTAATTCTAAAAAAAGATGTACAAAATATTGGTGAAGCAGGCGATATAGTAAATGTAAAAGATGGATATGCCAGAAATTTCTTGCTACCACAAAATTTTGCAGAGATTGCAACAAAGGGCGCTAAAGAAAATAGAGAAAAGAATCTAGCTAGAATTAAAGCTAAACAAGAAAAATTACATGCTGAAGCTTTAGAAATGGCAAAAAAGATTGAAGAACTAGGTTTAATTGAATTTTCAGCAAAAGCAGGAGAATCAGGTAAATTATTTGGCGCAATTACTACAAAAAGATTAGCAGAAGAAATAAAGGCAAAAACAAATTTAGATATAGACAGAAAAACGATTTCTTTAGATGCTCCTATTAATAAATTAGGAAGCTTTAACATGACAATAAAATTAACATCCAAAGTAAAAGTTACTCTTGGTGTTAATGTTACAGCTTCAGAAGTACTAAAAGAAGAAATTGAAGAAACAGAAGAAACTTCAGAATAAAACAAAATAAAAAAAATAAAGCAAAAAAATATTTTTTTAGTTTTATATTCTATAATTAAGAAAAGGTAAGATAATGATAAAAAAACAAAATCGACGCAATAATAATAAAGGAGGCTTTACGATATAATCATCGTAACGATTTTGTTATTACAAAATAGAAGAAGCCTTCTTAATAACAAGAAGGCTTTTTTATATAGTAAAAGGAGAAAAATTTGAGAAACTTACGACGAATAAAAAAATACAAAAAGGCAAATACCCCATTTGTCAAATTAAGAAATTTAATCTGGGGCTTGTAAATATAGAATAAAAATAAAAGGGAATAACATGACAATTCAAGCAATAACAACAAAAATTATATCAACCCTAGGAAATAAAGATTCATTAATACCAATAATGGTAAAAGATGGTGTTGACAGTGCCAGTTTAACATATAAATCATTCAAAGAGGGTGGCAATGTTGAAGGAATGGATAGAGCCATTGATGAATTTGGCACACAAGCAATATGGATAGGCGGCATACCATTTTATAAAAAATTAATTGATTGGACTGCGTATAAAACAGCAAAAATAAACCCAGAAGTGGATCCAAGAATTATTGCCAATAAAGAATATGCAACTTGGGCATTAGATAACGCAAAAGGTATAATGTCCAATTCAAAAACACAAACAGTAAAAGAAGCATTATCAGACTGTCTAAAAGATGGTGGTCAAAAAGCAAAAAATTTATATAAAGGGAAAATTATCGCAGCAACTGCACTTACACTAGCAACATTCTTTTTATTAACAAAAACAAAACAAAAAAATACTAAAAATACAGTTATAAATAATATGAAGAATGAAATGAAAGATACATTTACTCTTGCACCGGAAGATAAGTCTGAAATTTTCTCAAATTTTAATGAATTTAACTCTAAGAAAAAAACAAAAGAAAATGAACCGGCATTCAAAGGTTTATTAAAAAACGTTTCTGATGCAGTAATGTTTAATCCAGTACATAATATGAAAATTATTGATGCAGGAATAACAACTGAAAGATTAGCTTGTTCAAGAAATAAAACAGAATTTTTTGAGCACGCAATAAAAGAAGGGAGTTTTTTGTTCTTCTTATATAAATTTGGTGGAATGATTGAAGATGGAATAAATAAGTTTTCATCAAAAGTTTTAAAAACACCGATTGACTTACCAATTGATGTATTAATGGACGGACAATTCACAGAAGCTTTAAAGAATGGTAAAATTTCAACTGATGTAGCCAAAGCACCTCTAACAAAATCACTTACTGAAAAATTGAATTTCATAGTAGAGAATCCAGATAATTCTTTGGTACAAGCAGCTAAAAAAGCGAAGATAGTTTCTACTGTAAAAGACAAAGCCGGTAAATCAGTTGTTGATACATCTAAATTCATAGATATGAAAGCTTTTGATAATCTTGCAAAAAATTTAACATTAATGGAAGATGCTTATAAATCAGCAAATACACCTATAAAAAGCTTTTTAAATAAAGCAAAAGGTCTAAAAGTAGCATCAGTTATGACAAATATAGGTATTTCCTGCGTAATATTAGGATATTTGATACCAAAAGCTGTATACAAATATAGAGAAATTAAAACAGGTTCAACAAAGTTTCATGTAGCTGAAGATATAAAAAATGATAAAGTGAAAGACATTCAATAAGAATGTTTTTCACTTTTTAACTTATTATGATAAAATAATAAAGGAGAGGGATTTATTTTGCGTTATAAAAGTTGTCATTGGATAGAATCAGGTATAAATTTTGATAGAGATGCATATAAAATATGCTGTTTATATAGTGCCAAAGGTGGCGGAAATACAATTGTAAAAGATAATTATAAAGGTGAACCTGTAGATTGGAATGCTTTTTTTAATTTTAAAAAAGAAATGAAAGATTTACACAAAAGTGGAAAAATTTACCCAAAATGCGAAGGTTGTATATTTCTAGAAGAAAAAGATTGGCCTGATGATCATACAAAAATAAGTATGATAAACCTTGATTATTGGACAAAATGTAATTCAAGATGTTCATATTGCCATACTATGGATGATAAAGAAGCATATAATAAATTTAAAAATTATAATTTTTTACCAATATTAAAAGATATGATAAAACGGGATATATTAAGACCAAATGGTCACGTCAGTTTTGGTGGTGGAGAAGTAACGCTTTTAAAAGAATTTGATAAACTATTGAATATTTTTATGGACTATGGATTTCCATTAACAAGAATTCATTCATCATGCATAAAATATTCACGTGCAATAGAAAAAGGACTAAAAAAAGGATGCGTAGACTTAATTGTTTCAGTTGATGCAGGTTCAAAACAGATGCATGAAAAAGTAAAACAAGTAAAATCATATGATAAAGTTTGGAAAAACTTAAAGCGATATGCATCACACCAAAAAGATCCATATGCCGTTAAAGTAAAATACATATTAATACCTGGCATAAATGATAGAAAAGAAGAAATAGATTTATGGCTAAATAAAACAAAAGAAAATGGTATTAATAGTGTATTACACGAAATTGAGTCAAAATGGTTCTATGCAAGAAGAGAAAATGTTCCAGATGATATAATAGACTTTTTTAACTATGCAAAAGAAAAAGCAGAAAGTTTAGGCTTGAAATATGAATTATATGAAAGAGCAGAACATATGATGAAATTTCGAAATGAAAAACAAGGAGTACAATAGTGGAAGAATATACAAGTTGTCATTGGCTCCAACACGGTTTAAGTTTTGAAAATGACCATATAGAGATGTGTTGTTTGTGTTGCCATAAAGGTGGTGGAAGATTATATATAAAAGAAAATTACCACGGAAAAGGTGTTAATTGGGACGATATATTCAAGTTAAAAGAAAAATTTATAGATGAAAATAAAAAAGGTATTATAGATCCAAGATGTGAAGGATGCTTTAACCTTGTATCCCGGGGATGGGAAGATACAAAACCATATATCAATTACATACATTTTAATCACTGGACACACTGTAATAGCGACTGCATATACTGTTATACAAAATGGGATAAAAAAGCATTTAATTCGCGTCCACATTATAAAGTAATGCCAATGATAAAAGAATTATTCAAAAGAAACCTATTTAAACCAGATGGAGAAATAACTTTTGCTGGAGGTGAACCAACAATCTTAAATGAGTTTGAAGAATTAGTAACTTTTTTATTAAAAAATGGAGCAAAACGTATTACAGTTCATTCATCAGGAATAAAATATTCAAAAGCAATTGAAAAAGGAATAAAAGAAGGTAAGCTTTCAGTATGTTTGTCAGCAGATTCAGGAACAAGAGAAACATATAATAAAGTAAAAAGAGTTAACAAATTTGATAAATTTTGGGAAAATGCAAAAAAATATTCAAATGCACAAAAAAATATAGAAAATAAAATTTATGTAGAAACAAAATTTATATTAATTCCTGAAATAAATACAAATAAAGAAGAAATTGATAAATGGATGGAATTAACAATAAATTCAGGTATAAAATCAATCGTAATTGACATTGAAAATGATTACTGTAAAGAATTAAGAGAAAAAAATGAAAAAACACCTAAATATCTTGTAGAATTGTGTAATTATATAATAAAAAGAGCAAAAGAATTTAATTTAAATCTAGTAGAATATAATAATTTCAGATATTTAGTGGAAGAATATAAATTAGTATAAGGAAATAAAGTTGGAAGGTTTTGAAAGTTGTAGTTATATAGAGCACGGAATGGTATTAGACCATTGTAATAGAATACGTTCTTGTAATAACTTCAATCCAAGATATGGTGGAAGACCAATAATTTATGAAAATTACTATGGACAAAAAATTGATTGGAAAGAATTTTTTGAGATAAAAAGAGAGCAACGAAAAAAATATAGAGAAAAATCTTGCCCAGAACTCTGCAAAGATTGTGTAAATACTGCATATAAAAACTGGGATGATGATGATTATATAGATTATTTATTATTAACACCTTGGGTACCGTGTAATTCAAATTGTATATATTGTCAAGCACCAAGAGATAAAGAAGTACTTGAAAACACCAAAGTTTATAAAGTGCTACCTTTAATAAAAGATATGATAAAAAACAATATTTTAAAAAAGGACGGTACTATAGATTTTGCAGGCGGAGAGCCAACAATATATAGAGAATTTGAAGCACTTTTAAATGAATTTATAAAAAATGATTTTCAAAAAATAATAATACATACAAATGCAATAAAAAAAAGTAATGCAATAATAAAAGGAATAAAAAAGGGTGTAGTAAGAGTTCTAGTATCAATAGATGCAGGTTCAAAAGAAATACATGAAAGAGTAAAACAAGTTAAATCATATGATAAAGTATGGAAAAATTTGAAAGAATATGCAAATAGTCAACCGACAGGATATGATCATGTTAAAGCTAAATACATTATAGTTCCAGGTTTAAATGATTCAAAAGATGAAATAAAATTATGGCTTGAGAAATGTAAAGAAATAAACATAAAAAGTGTTGTATTAAATCTTGATTTTAACTGGATTATGAAAAACGTAGATAATGATTTAACATCAATATATAATTTAATGCAATATACACAAGAAGAAGCAAAAGCAATGGAAATGAATTGTGAATTATATGGACAAATATTTCAAGTAAAATGTGAAGTTGAAAAGTCAAGAAAAGAAAACATTGCAGGATTTTAAAATGAAAATAGCAGTTTTTGAAAAAAGACCTTATGAAGAGAATATAATACAAAAATTTCAAAATGAAAAAGATGTAGAAATAGTAAGTACAGATGAGATCTTAGATAGAAAAACAATAAATTTATGTGAGAATGCGGATGCTATAACTACTTTAGGATTTAGCAAATTAGATAAAAATATATTAGATGAAATAAAAAAATACGGTGTAAAATACATAGCAACAAGAACAATTGGTTATAATCATTATGATTTAGATTATGCAAAAAAAATCGGCTTAAAAGTTTGTAATGTAACATATGCACCAAATGGCGTAGCTGATTTTACAATAATGTTAATGCTACTCACAATAAGAAAATATAAACCTGCAATGTGGAGACAGAATGTAAATGATTACACACTAAATGGTCTAATGGGAAAAGAAATGAGAAATATGACCATAGGTGTAATAGGCACTGGAAGAATAGGATATACTGTAATTAAGAATTTGTCAGGTTTTGGATGCAAAATTCTTGCATATGACAAATATCAAAATAATGCTGTAAAAGAATTTGCTGAATATGTTGATTTTGATAAGCTTTTGGAAAAATCAGACATTATTACTATACATGTACCACTAACACCTGAAAACATAGAAATAATAAACAAAAGCAGCATATCAAAAATGAAAGACGGAGTTATTATAGTAAATACAGCAAGAAGTGAGTTAACAAACATACAAGATTTAATTGAAGGGATTGAAACTCAAAAAATTGGAGCACTTGCTTTGGATGTATTCGACAATGAAAATGAGATTTACCATCATTACTTATCCACTGATATTATAAAAAATAGAGATATGGCATATTTAAGACAATTTCCAAATGTAATACTTACACAACATATGGCTTTCTTTACAGATTCTGCAGTAGATGAAATGATTATAAATAGCTTAAATAATTTATACGACTTTTATAAGACCGGCACATGTAAAAATGAACTATAAAAAAGACCGATATAAAATCGGTCTTTTTTTATAATCAAAATAAAATTAATTCCTACTTCTTGATCTTGCTAATATTCTTAAAATTTCAATATATAGCCATACGATAGTAACTAACAAACCAAAAGAACAATACCATTCAAAATACGAAGGTAAATTTGCTTTAACACCATTATCAATATTATCGAAATCAATAATTAAATTTAATGCAGCAATAAGTGCAATAACAACATTGACTCCGATAGCAAGAGTAGAATTATTGTAGAAATAAGGAATATTAACTTTAAATAGAAGTAATACAATTGAAATCAAATAAAACAAACCAATCGCCAAAGTTGCAGTAAAAATTACAGCTCTAAATTTTTGAGTTGCTTTAATAATACCGGTTCTAAATAAGATAGCCATTGCAAATACAACTAAAAAAGTAACTGAAATAGCTTGCGTAACAATACCTGCATACATTTTTTCAAAAAAGCAAGATATACCGGAAATAAAAGCACCTTCAGCAAAAGCATAAATAGGTGCTAAATATGGTGACTTATCTTTCATAAAAGGAATTGCAATTCCAAGAACCAAACCAACTATAACACCAACCCAAGTTAAAATGTTAACAAAATCATAACGTCCCATTGAAAATTGGTAATAAACAGCAGCAGCAGAAACCAACATAATTAGTGATAAAATTAATAGTCTATTCATTGTTCCTGCAACTGTCATTGGTCTTTCTGTTAAAGCATAAGTTTGTTCATAAACATTTTCATTAAAAATCGGATTTGTACTTTTCATTTTCCCTCCTAAGAAATATACATGTAGATTATACCATATTTCAAAACACTGTGAGATTATTCTATAAAAGGAGTATAAATGTATGAAATCAAAAATAATAGATATAAAAGCAAGACAAATTATAGACTCAAGAGGAATTCCAACAATAGAAACAGATGTAATACTAGAAAGTGGGATTAAAGGAAAAGCATCAATACCATCAGGTGCTTCAACAGGAAAATTTGAAGCAATTGAATTAAGAGATAATAATAAAGAAGAATACAATGGAAAAAGTATATATAAAGCTATTTTAAATATAGAAAATTATATAAAAACACAAATTATAGGATTAAATGTATTTAATCAAAGAGAAATAGATTTATTAATGTGCAAATCAGACGGAACAGAAAATAAATCAAAATATGGAGCAAATGCAATTCTAAGTGTATCATTTGCAATAGCCAGAGCAGCGGCAAATGAAGTTAAATTACCGTTATACAAATATATAGGAGGAATATATGGCAACACGCTTCCAATTCCAATGATGAACATAATAAATGGAGGCAGACACGCAAATAATAAGCTTGATTTTCAAGAATTTATGATACAACCTGTTTGTAGTGAAAATATAAATAGAAGTATTAAAATTTGTGCGGAAATATACTATGAATTAAAAAAAATAATTAATAAACAAGGTTATTCAACATCAGTTGGAGACGAAGGCGGCTTTGCTCCAAATATAAAAACAAACGAAGAAGCATTAGATTTAATTATTCAAGCAATAAATAATGCACACTATACAACGAATGAAGTAAAAATATGTTTGGATATTGCTGCTTCAGAGTTTTATAGAAATGGAAAATATATCTTGGAAGGTGAAGAAAAAGAATTAACAAGCGAAGAAATGATAAAATATATATCTGAACTAGTAAAAGAATATCCTATACATTCAATTGAAGATGGATTGAATGAAGAAGACTACGAAGGATGGAAAAAACTAACTAAAGAACTTGGAGAAAAATGTCAGTTAGTTGGCGATGATTTATTTGTAACGAATTACAAAAAGCTCGAAAATGGAATTAAAGAAAAAATTGCAAATGCAATACTAATAAAACCAAATCAAACAGGAACACTAACCGAGACATTAGATACAATTCTACTTGCAAAAGAAAATAACTACAAAACAATCATATCACACAGAAGTGGAGAAACAGAAGATACATTTATTTCAGATTTAGCAGTAGGTGTTAATGCTGGTCAAATAAAAGCTGGTTCAATTGCAAGAAGTGAAAGAACAGCCAAATATAATCAATTAATAAGAATAGAAGAAGAACTGAAAAATAATAATTAATTTGCGATGAAAACTTTTTTATTCTATAATAAAAAGGCCGTGCTCCACGGGGACATTGCGGATCTCTTGACCCGAACGCATAGCGGGGTGCAGAGCCTATTGTGAGACTTGTATGAATACGGCAGACTTTATATATACTGTTGATAATATAGGCATTTATGGCATAGTCCATCGAACCGTGTCAGGACGGGAACGTAGCAGCACTAAGGTGTAAACTGTGGGTATATTTATTTATAAAGGAGGTATTTATAAAGAAAACTGTATTTATATTTGCCGATAGATAGTGGCACGGCAAAAAAGAGGATTCATAATTGAATTCTCTTTTTATTTTTTCTCTGCTTTATTTATTTCTTCTTCTAATGTTTTAGCGTCACCAGAAAAAGTAATTTGTTTTTTTAATGTGAGTTTTAAATATTTAATATAATTAATTCTATTTTTTAACTCTTTATATATTAGTGCCAATAAATAGTAATTATCGGCTTCATCAGGCATATCTAGTATTGCTTGTCGCAGTATTTTTTCTGCAGCTGAATACTTTTTATGTTTTGATAAAAGTTTAACTAACATTTTAATAGCTTTTTTATCTGAAGAATTTGTCTTAATTGTTTTTTCAAGATACAAAATTGCTTGTTCATCATTATTTTGTTCTAAATATATTAAAGCTAAATTATAATATGCCCAGCTATAATCTTGATTTTGATTAATAACATCTTGATAATATTTTATTGCCAAATCAATATTCCCGATTTGTTTGTATGCATATGCAATATAAAACTTTGCAAAAATATCATCATTCTTTAATTCAAGAGCCTTATTTAAATATTTAATAGCCTTATCATTTTCTTTTTTTCTTATATAAATTTCACCAAGTTGAAAATAAGAATTTTCATCATCTTTATCTTTTTCAATAACTTTTAATAAAAAAGCTTCAGCTTGATCATATGAACCAACTTTTATATACGTATTTGCTAAATTATACATAATATCAGTATCATCAGGCTTAATAGACAAAGCTTTTTCATATGAAGCAATAGCTTCATCATTCATACCAAGTTTTTCAAAAATAATTCCAATATTATAATATACATTTGGATTATCCTGAGATATTTTTTTTAAATATATAAAATTTTTTAGAGCTTCTTGATTTTCTCCTATATCAGAAAGCGCAATGGCATACTCTTCAATTAATTTAATATCATTAGGATTTTCTTTTAATTTTTCTTGCAAATCAGAAATTAAATTATCACACATAAAATTAACCTATTCTTCTGCAAGTACCATTTTTAAAGCAAAAGGCAAATAGTCAATAATATCAGTAGCCAATACAGAATATTTTGTCAAATCAGCAGCTGCAATATCACCAGCTAAACCATGTAAATATGTTCCAATAATTGCTGCATCTAACGGAGAAAGTTTTTGTGCTAATAATCCAGCTATAATTCCTGTAAGTACATCACCACTTCCAGCTTTAGCCAAAGCTGAAGATCCTGATTGATTTATAAATAACTTTTCTCCATTTGTAACTATACTATTATGACCTTTTAATACAGTAATACACTCATAGGTTTGAGAAGTAATACGAGCATATTTTTCTCTATTATCAAGAATTTCCTCTACTGAAACATTCAAAAGTCTTGACAATTCTTTTGGATGTGGAGTTATTACTGTATTTTTCAAAGAAATTTCACCTTTATGATTTGAAAGTACATTAATAGCATCTGCATCAATTACAACCTTTTGAGTCTTATTTAAATTATTGAGGAGATAAAAAACAAATTGTTTTATTTCATCATTGGCTGTAAGACCACACCCCATAGAAACAACATTATAAGAAAAAAGATTATTTATTGAATTATTGGCAGAAATTGAACCATTTTCAGAAGAATCCAAATGTATAAATGTAAGCTCAGGCGCCATTGGGGCAATTATTTTAATAATTTCTGAAGGACAAGCAAGAGAAACATATCCTGCACCAACTTTTAATGCTGATATAGAAGACAAAAATGCTGCACCTATAAATGATCTTGAACCGGCTACATTTAATATTTTACCAAAAGTCCCCTTGTTTGAGTCTTCCGGTCTTTTGGGAAGTTTACCAAATACTAATTTGTTATCAATTAATTTAACCATTTTGTCTTATTGCCTCATATAAAACAATAGCTACTGAATTTGAAAGATTTAAACTTCTTTGTCCTTCTTGCATTGGTATAGTTATTGAACTGTTTTTATTTTCATTAAGAATAGTTTCAGGAATACCTCTCGTTTCGGGACCAAAAACAAAAAAATCACCAGGCTTAAAAGTCCTATTTGTATATAAATTCCTTGATTTAGTTGTAAGATAATAAAAAATAGAATTAGGAAAATCACTTTTCAACGCATCAAGAGTATCATATTTTGATATTTCTACACTATCCCAATAATCTAAGCCAGCTCTTTTAAGATGTTTTTCTGTTAAAGAAAATCCCAATTTTCCAACTAAAAACAAATGTGAACCTGTACAAGCACAAAGCCTTGCAATATTTCCTGTATTCTGTGGTATTTCAGGTTCGAATAATACAATATTAAACTTACTATTTATCATTGTTTATAAATCTTTGACTTTCTATTAGAACAGGAATTCCCCTTATAATACACATTACAACTGTAACATATACTAAAATATCTGCAATTGTAATTAAAGTTGGTTGGACATTACTGTAAAAAACAAATGAATTAACAGACATGCCATTAAAATATTCAATATTAGGAATATTTGCAACTATAAGCATAATAAAAACGAGCGTTTTAGCAAAACCATAAATAGCACGTGAAAACCTTGATGCAGTTATAAAATGAAAAAATCTATTCTGCATCATAGTCGATGAACCAAAAGCTGTATACCCTTGAGCTAGAGCAATACTTCTAAAACCATCTGTAAGAATTCCTCTTGCAACAACAACCATCGGTACCCAAACGCCAACCCAACCAATAACTGCAAAAGCAATCCAATATAAATTTTCAACTACTCTATCACCTAAAATATCAAATACAGAACCAAATTTTGATTGTTCATTTAATGCACGAGCAACAACTCCATCAAGTCCATCTAAAATTATAACAAATAATGTTAAAAATGCAGATGCAATAGCAAAATCTGGTCTTCCTGAAAATAAGAACTCTATAGCTACTATAGCTAGAATCATTCTTAAAATTGTTAATAAATTTGCCATTATAACGTCTCCAATAAACTACTTTTTACTTCTAGAAAGTGCAAAATTAACAGAATCTAATGCTTTTACCTTTTCTCCTAGCATCATTTTTTCTGCATCTTCTAATACTTTTACAACATTAAATCCGTTATGCCCATCACTTCTAGCTTGCTTACCTTGTTCAATACAATTTAAAAAGTGCTGACATTCTAATTTTAATGGTTCTATTTCAATATAGTCAAGAACTTCATTTTTAGAAACTTTTGGTGAAGTACTTTCAAAAATCTGTAATTTATTTTCTGCTACCGTATCATCAAATATTGCAGTAGCTTTTGTACCTCTAACAAGTAAATTAACTCTTTTTTGAGGATGAATCCAACTATCAGATAAGTGAGCAATAATACCACCCTCATACTCAATTGTTAGATGAGTAACATCCATAATATCATTATTATCAGAAGAAGCACCTACAGCACTAATAACTCTCACTGGCTCTTTACCTAATATATAACTCGTCATAGAAACATCATGAGGAGCCAAATCCCACATTACACTTCTGTCATTTTTAAAATGATTAATATTTAATCTATCACTTTGAACATATCTTATTTCACCTAATACGCCTTCATTAATAAGCATTTTTAATCTGTTAACAGCTGGGTGATACATTAATAAATGTCCAACCATTAATACCATATTATTTTTATCTGCTAAATCAGTTAATGCTTTTGCTTCAGCTGATACTGTTGAAATTGGCTTTTCCACATAAACATGCTTTCCTGATTCAATCGCCTTTTTTACAATTTTATAATGTGTATGACTTGGTGTAACAACAGCAACAGCCTCTATTTCAGGATTATTAAAAATTTCATCCGAATTAGAAATAATATTTACATCAGGATATTGTATCTTTAAATTTTTTCTATTTTCTTCATCTAAATCACATACAGTATGCAAAGCATTTAAATTATAAAAATTTCTTACAACATTTTTTCCCCAAATACCACAACCTATAACAGCTACTTTATGAATCTTCATTTGAATACTCCAGAATCTACTATTAATCTATAACATGTAAACATTGTTATATAGTAATTTTAAGAAATAAGCCATAAAAGGTCAAATTAAATATTTATAAAGAAATTTTATTTTTGTATTTGAATTCGTCCATCTGCCTTAACATCAAATGGCTGTTTTAATGATTTTATATAGTCAATTGTAACTTTATCCTTATCAAATGAATAACGCTCAATAATTTCATCATCATCACGTTCAAGCATTTCTAAATCATCACCACCGCCAACTAAAAATTCATCATATATAGCAGTGTAAATTTTATCATCGTCAGGATCGTTTACGTCTATTTCATTTTTATTACCTTGTTTATCAATATAGTATAAAGATGTCAAATTTCCTTGAGAATCTAGAGTATAAGTCAAACCGGAAACTTGCAAAATACCTGGTTTAGAATTTTTAGAAGATAAAGATTTTCCACATTTTTTTATTGCTTCAACCAAGTCCTCTTCATTTAATTTTACTTTATATAGCTTATTATTGAATGGGAATATACTTGTAATATCTCTTTCTGTTACAATACCGTGATCAACACTTCCTCTAAAATTCGCTGAATTAATAAGAACTATATCAGCATCAAGATTTGTTTTTAAAGCATCTGCAACAAAATCAGCCCAAGGATTTTCTTCTAATAAATTATTTTTTGGTATAGGATCAACATGATTTAACATGCCAATTTCAGGCGATTTTCCTAGTATAGAATCAACTGTTTTAGTCATTACAATATTTGGATTATGTATATTTGTATCAACAATGTTATTTTGTACACCGGTTATTTGACCTTTTTCATTAAATTCTAAATTTAAAATTCCATAGTGATTTCCATCACGTCCTGCCTGAGTTATAACAACAGGCTCACCAGATGGAGAATATAATAAATTCTCGCCGTGAGTAACTCCTTCAATTAAATCGTGCGAATGCCCTCCAATAATTACATCAATACCACTAACATTTTGTGCTATTTCTCTCTCAACAGCATTACCTTCATGTGATAATAAAACAATTTTATTTATGCCTTGCTGATTTAATTTATTAACTTCCTCCTGAAGTTCTCTAATTGTTTGTTCTTTGTCATCAGTTGTAATACCTTCTAGAATTTCCTTCTTCTTTATTCTTGAAGCTAAATCGGAAGGCTGTATACCAATCAAACCATATTTTTCACCACTTTCACCTTCAACAACAGTTGAACGCAAAACATTTTGTGCCAAAGCAGAATTCTTATTCGGGAAATTCAAATTCATACCTAGAGTTTTAACATTGGAATTCTTTAATAAATTTCCACATATTGATGCTGTAATATCAAATTCATGATTACCAAGAGCGTGAGCATGTATACCCGCTGTATCCAAAAACCTTGCAGCTGCAAGGTTTCTTTTTTCATCTGAGCCTATAAATGTATCACCAGCACATACTTTAAGAATATCAGCACCATTTTGTGAAGCATTTAATCCGGCATGATGTGATGCAGAAACAAGTCTTTGCATTTTTGGAACTTGACCATGTACATCATTAATATAAAATATTGAAGTTTTTCTCGGTCCTTTTTTAGTTTGATTTTTATTATAGGCAATATACTGATGTATACCTTGTTGAGAAAGCTGTTGGGCTAGAATATTCATATAAAAAACCATTTATCTATACATTAAGTACAAAAACGAACAAACATTTTTTTGCTCAAAATTTACTAAAAACTTTATTTTTATTTACAAACAATTTAGAAATGATTAAAAGTATTTTTTTCAAATATTTCACTTGTAATTTTTTCCTCTAAATTATTATCTTTAATAATTACATTTGGTTTATTATCTTTATTTTGAACTCTTCCTATTAAAGAAAAAATAGACTTATCTAAACTTAAATAAATTTTTTCTGGAACACAAATCAAAAGTTCATAGTCTTCTCCACCCCATTTGACAAATTTTTTATAATCTAAATTATTATAATTTGAAAATTCCTTAAGAGATTCAGAAATAGGAACCTTATTTATGTCAATTTTTATACTATGAGAACTTGCTAAAGAAATTTTATATAAAGCATCAACTAAACCATCAGAACAATCCATAACAGTAATATCAGAATCAATTGAAGAAGCAAGTTTCAAAGCCTCATTAACTCTAGGAACAGGATTTAAATGTGCATTTATAAGTGTCTTGTCCGCTTGTAAAAAATTAGAAAGAGCAAATAATCCAGCAGAGCTAGAACCAAAATTACCTGTAACCAGAATATAATCATCTTTTTTTGCATTTGAACGAGATGAAAGAAATAAAGAAGATTTTTTTCCAATTGCTGTGATAGAAATAACAATCTGATCACTTCCTGTAATATCACCACCAACAACTTTTACTTTATATTCTTTGCATACATCATTAATACCACGATATAATTCTGAAATAAATTTATCATCTATAGATTTAGGAATGGACAAAGAAACCAAGATATACTTTGGCAAAGCAAGTGCTGCAGCTAAATCACTTAAATTCACACACACAGCTTTTCGACCTAATAAATAAGGAGTCGTTGTATACATGGTAAAATGAACATTTTCAACCAAAGTATCCTGAGTAACAAAAATATCTAAATCATCTAAATAGGCACAATCATCACCTATAAATGATGATGAATCTAATGTATTTCTAATTATTTCCAAAAATTTAAGTTCTTTCATATTTGAATTGTAACACTAAAAGTAAAAAATATGTAACATATAAAGTTAAAATAGCTTTAAAATATATTGTAAGCATGTAAAATAATAAGTGATACTTTTAGTGCACAAACCGAACATAATAAAATCAAGCGAGGTAAAATGATAGAACTTAACTATCGTAATGTAAAACAAGAAATTATTGGAGAAGAAAACGGTTTAAATATTGAAGAAGAATTCAATAGCTATAAAGAAAGTATTCATAAAATAATAGCCGATTTAAACTCAAATAAAGATA
Organism: Candidatus Gastranaerophilales bacterium; assembly: GCA_944323945.1. The sequence continues at coordinate 36,738 of CALUUL010000006.1, read as the reverse complement.
AGCCCGGACAAAAATTACAATGGATGAATTTAGGTTATAACGAAGAAACCAGCTGGTATGTACGTGAATTTGCAGCTATGGTTGAAAATCGTTTTGATAATATTTTAATTCTAGGTTTAGGAGGTTCAGCCCTTGGCGGAAAAGCTGTATGTGAGGCTTTATTACCACCATATTGGAATTTTCTTACAAAAGAACAAAGAAATAATTATCCACGTATATTTTTCTTAGATAATATTGATCCTGATCAAATGAATTCACTTTTAAAAATTCTTGATTTAAAGAAAACACTTGTAAATGTAATAACAAAATCAGGTTCAACCGCAGAAGTAATGGCTCAATATATGGTATTAAAAGATTTAATGGAAAAAGAGCTTGGAGATGATTACAGAAAGAATGTTATTGCAACAACAGATAAAAATATTGGAATTTTAAAACAATTATCTGATCAAGAAGGATATAAAACATTTTATATTCCCGATGATGTAGAAGGAAGATTTTCAGTATTTTCAGCGGTAGGACTATTACCATTTGCCTTAGTAGGAATAAATATAGAAGAAATCACACAAGGCATAAAAGATATGGATTTAGCCTTAAAAAATACAGACATAAATTGTAATATAGCAGCACAAAATGCACTAATTCATTATCTTATGGATGTTAAACGAGGCAAAAAGATTTCAGTAATAATGCCATATTCAGATAGATTAAGATTTGTAGCAGATTGGTATTGTCAATTATGGGCGGAATCTTTAGGGAAAGAAAGAGATAAAAATAACAATATAGTTAATACAGGACAGACACCAGTTAAAGCAATAGGCGTAACAGACCAACACTCACAAATACAATTATATAATGAAGGTCCAAACGATAAAATTATAAATTTTTTAAGAGTTAAGGAATTTGATACAACATTAGAAATTCCAAATATTTTTGAATATACCGGAATAAGTTATCTTGGTGGAAAGACAATGAATCAATTATTTAACGCTGAAGCAGACTCGACAATGGCTTCATTAATTGACTATAAAAGACCAAATGTTACAATTACAATTCCAAAGGTAACACCATATTATCTTGGACAACTTTTATATATGTTTGAAGTTCAAACTGCAATTACAGGTGCTCTATATAATATAGATGCATTTAATCAGCCTGGAGTTGAGCAATCAAAAAACTATACATATGCACTAATGGGAAGAATAGGATACGAAGATTCAGCAAATGAATTAAAAGAGAAATTAACAACAAGTATAAAATTGTAATATTTTAACAAATTAATTTCTGTATGATAAAATTAATTATATGGATAGAAAAACACACAAAGTATTAGGATATGATGTTGATTTGCTAACCTTTGATGAAGCTGTAAATACAATTTTAGAGCGAATTAAAGAACAGCAAGGAATGCATATTGTTACAATAAATCCGGAGATAATAGAAATTGCAAATAAAAGCAAAACGTTTTCTTCAATTTTAAAAAATGCCGATATGGTTGTACCTGATGGCTCAGGGATAAAACTTGCATTAAAGCTTCAAGGAATACAACAAGAACAAATTCCAGGAATTGACTTAGCACATAAAATAATTGCTTCTTGTGAAAAACTTAATTATTCTATAGCACTAATTGGAGCAAAAGAAAATGTATTACAAACAACTGTTAAAAAATTAAAATCAGAATTTCCAAGAATAAATATTTGTTATTACAAGAACGGATACTTTAATAACTCAAAAGAAGATGAAATAATCAAAGAATTATGCGAAAGAAAGCCTAAAATTGTTTTAGTAGCATTAGGAGTACCAAAGCAGGATTTATTCATAGATAAATGTAAAAAGATATTATCTAAAACTATATTTATTGGAATTGGCGGTTCTTTTGATGTTTGGTCAGGAGAAGTTAAAAGAGCTCCTAAATTATTCAGATATATAGGTTGCGAATGGTTATATAGAACATATAAACAACCAGAGAGAATAAAAAGAATATATAAGACTTTGCCTCTGTTCCTTTTTAAAGCTATAATAGAAGCAATAAGGAAGAAAGGCTAATTTATATAAAAGGAAAAGCATATGATAGATCAAATTTCTGAAATAGAAATTCAAGAGATAGAAAAAATAGCAAAAAAATTGAGAAGAGAAATTTTGATGATGATTCATAATGCAAAATCAGGACATCCTGGTGGTGCACTTTCAAGTATAGACATTTTAACTGTACTATTTACAAAATGTATGAAACATTATCCAGAATGTGAAATGAATGCGAATTATAAAAACAGAGATAGATTCATATTATCCAAAGGTCATGCTTCAGCTGCATTATATGCAATAATGTCATATTGCGGATATTTTAAAGAAGAAGAGCTTTTAACGTTTAGAAAGTTTGGATCAAAATTACAGGGACATCCTTGTAGCAAATTATTAAAAGGAATAGAAATTTCAACAGGTTCATTAGGTCAAGGTCTTTCTATCGGCTGTGGTATGGCATTAGGGCTTAGATTGGATAAAATAGACAGCAAAGTATATGTATATATGGGCGATGGAGAAATTGAAGAAGGTAGTGTTTGGGAAGCTGCAATGAATGCTGCACACAATAATCTAAATAACTTAATAGCATTTGTTGATAGAAACAAGCTTCAAATAGACGGTTCAACAGAAAGTGTTAAATCTCTTGGAGATGTAAAATTGAAATTTAAATCATTTGGCTGGAATACAATTGAAATAGATGGACACAATATAAAAGAAATATATAATTCTATTAAAGAAGCACAAACTAGTACGAGACCTTGCTTAATAATTGCAAATACGATAAAAGGAAAAGGCGTCTCTTTTATGGAAAATAATGCAGGATGGCACGGTAAGGCACCTAATGATGAAGAATTACAAAAAGCACTGGAAGAACTAAAATAGGTAATTTATATGGATAGAGAATATAAATCAGTAAGAAATGAATATGGAAAAAAACTTGTAGAACTAGGAAAAAAGAACAAGAATATTGTTGTATTGGATGCGGATTTATCATGTTCAACTCAAACTAAATTATTTGCAAAAGAATTTCCGGAACGCTTTTTTAACGTAGGAATATCAGAACAAGATTTAATGACTACAGCTGCAGGTCTTGCTTGTACAGGAAAAATTCCATTTGTATCAACCTTTGCAATGTTTGCAACAGGTAGGGCTTGGGAACAAATTAGGAATACAATTTGTTACTCAAATCTAAATGTAAAAATAGCAGCAACTCACGGTGGTATAACTGTAGGAGAAGATGGAGCCAGTCATCAAGCATTAGAAGATATTTCATTAATGAGAAGTATTCCAAATATGATAATAATTGTTCCTGCAGATGCAGAAGAAACGAAGCAATCAATCGAATTTGCTGCAAATTACATTGGACCTGTATATATAAGAATAGCAAGAACAAATCTTCCTGATATATTTGATTCTTCATATAAGTTTGATTATAAAAAGGCAACAAAAATAAAAGAAGGAAAAGATGTTACACTTATAACAAATGGTGAAACGTTAATAGAAACAATCGACTGTGCTCAAATATTATCTAAAATTGGAATAAACGCAGAAATTATAAATACACCTGTGATAAAACCACTAGATGGCAAAACAATAATAGAATCTGCAAAGAAAACAAATAGGGTTATAACAATAGAAAATCATTCTATTATTGGCGGACTTGGAAGTGCTGTTTGTGAACTTTTAAGTGAAAACTATCCAACTAAGATTACAAGAATAGGAACAAATGATGAATTTGGACAAAGTGGCACAGCTAAGGAATTAATGGCATTTTATGGTTTGAATGCAGAGAAATTAGTGCAAAAAATAACAGGACTACTAAAATGATTCAATTAAGAAATGTATATAAAAAATATAAAAATAATTATGCACTACAAAATATAAACTTGGATATAATGTCAAGTGAGTTTGTATTTTTAACCGGTTCATCGGGTGCAGGAAAATCAACATTAATGAAATTGTTATATAGAGAAGAAATACCGACCTCTGGAACTGTTATGATTGGTAATATAAATATTGCAAAACTTCCAAATGATAGAGTTCCAAATATAAGAAGATGTATGGGAATTGTCTTTCAAGATTATAAATTATTACAAAACGTTAGTGTATATGATAATATAGCACTAGTTATAAGAACTTTAGGTATGCGTTCAAAAGAAATTCAAGATAGGGTAACTGGTGCATTAAAAGTCGTCGGTCTTTTAAATAAAATGAATGCAAAACCATGCGAATTATCTGGAGGAGAACAACAAAGAGTTAGTATTGCGAGAGCAATAGTAAATGGTCCTCCATTATTAATTGCAGATGAACCTACAGGTAATTTAGATCCAAAAAATTCGATGGAAATCATGCAAATTTTGGAACAAATTAACGAAAAAGGTATTACTGTAATTGTTTCAACACATGACAGAGATATTGTTGATTATTTTAGAAAAAGAGTAATAACAATGGATCAAGGTCAAATTATCAGGGACGTTCAGGCAGGTACATATGAATAATAAAAAGAAAATAATAAAAGAAACAGTAAAGAAACATATTCCGCAGCGTCACTTATCATCTGTTAGAATTATGTATAGAATTGCAATGGAAACTATATATGGAATAAAAAGGACAGGGCTCATTAATATTGCAATAATTGCAGCAATGGCAGCAATTTTAACAATTTTTGGTGCTTTATTCCGTACTAGTTTTTCGTTAAGCACATTTGTAGATAAGCTGGGAGATGCATTTGAAATTTCAGTATATTTAAAACAAAATGTTGATCCGGTTTATATGTCATCAAGATTAAGAGAAATAGAGCACGTAAAAAAGATTACCATTATAACAAAAGAACAAGCTTGGGAAGAAATGAATCAAGATATTGATGTTAGCGGCATGGAAAATCCTCTTCCCGATACTTTGCATGTTACAGTTGATGATCCTTCAAATATTACAAGTGTATGTGACAGTATAAAAAAAGTTTCCGGAATTGAAAATATGTCATATGCACAAGAAATTGCAAAGAAATTACAAACAATAACAAATGTATTCAATACAGTTACTGTACTTGTATTAATTGCAGTAGCTATGCTTACAATAATAATTATTAACTGCACAATACAACTTGTAATTCAATCAAAAAAAGAAGAAATTGAGATAATGAGATTAATGGGGGTAAGTAACTGGTATATAAAAATCCCATTGATATTGCAAGGTGCAATATATGGTTTTCTAGGTGCGATAATTTCACTAATTCCATTAAATACAGTCCAAAATTGGTTATTAAAACTACATACTTTTCTCAATGTACAGCCTTCAGAATTTGCAATGAATGTAGTTGTTTTTTGTTTATTCATAATGGCTATATTCTTCAGTGCAGGTGGAAGCATGCTATCTATAAAAAAACATCTTCAAGTATAACCAAATAAATTGGATTATTAAGAACTAAATCCTATTTTCTTATTTGATTTTAAAGAATCTGATTTGTAAATATTTATATCTGGTTTTTCTTCAGATGTAGATTCAATAGCGTTAGTATAATCATCAACAGAAATATCTGCACGATTTCTTCTCATCGCATTTAATGCTGCTTGTTTAGATATAATACAAATCGAACTATTTGAATAGCCTTCAAGTTTTTTTGCAATTAATTCTATATCATCAGGCGAGTTTAATAATTTTACACCTTTTTTCATAGCAGACAAGTTTTTAATAACAAGTGCCTTTCTTGAATCAAAATCTGGAACATCTACAAAAACTTTAGTATCAAATCTTCTTCTTATTGCAGGATCAAGCAAATTAAATTTATTAGTAGCCCCAATTATAATAACATCAGAATTTTTTGCATCATCAATAGATTGAAGCATTGTTGCTACTTGTTTTAAATCATCAGGTTCCATTCTAGAATTTCTATCAAAACACAAAGAATCAATTTCATCCATGAAAAGAAGACAAGGTTTATCTGACATTTTAGCGATATTGATTGCTTCATCAAATGCCGCTTTTAAATTTTTAGATGTTAAATTAATATAATGCGAACCAGCTTTGCTAATATTCAGCATAAACATAGGCGAATCTATTTCTGAAGCAAGTGCTTGAGTTATATATGTTTTTCCGCAGCCAGGAGGACCATACAACAGAATAGTATTTGGTATAGATTTACCATATTCTTCAAAATCCAACTTAGCTTGTTCCGGATTTTTTATTAATTCAATTATACCTTCACTTAAATCTCTTTTTAAATCATCCATGCCAGAAACGTCAATAAAACCTTTTGGGGAATGAGAATCAGGCTTAAATTCTTCTAAGAAAGATTTTTTTGAAAGATTTGATAAAATAAGATCCGAAACACTAGTTGTATCTGATATATCAGAAGAAGAATCTGTATTATTATCAATATTTGATTTTTCTTGAACTTCATCGATATCAGAAGTATTTTTTGTGGAAGGTTCTTGTGTCTGAGGAGAAGTTTTCGTACTATTTGTTGCGTTGGAAATATTAGGACTTACCCAATCTGACAATATATCACAAGCATCCTTGTGCCAATCATCATCCTTCGAACCATTTTTAATAAATTCATCTTGATAATGTTTAAATTCTCTATCAGCATATCCTAAATCTTCAAATGTTATTGAAATAAAGCCTGCCAATATCTGCTTACAAGAAAGAAAAATATCTAAATAATCTTGGAATTTTGAATCTTCTTTATTTGAATTTTTAGCCTCATTTACAATATTAGATTCTAAACGATTACAATATGTATTCATTGATGATAGAGTTTGAGCCCATCGTTTATCAGGATAAGTACTAAGTGATTGTTTTAATTCTGAATTTAATTTTTTATCATAACCAAAATTAGGTTTATAAGTATAATTTGACTGTATTCTCAATGTTAGATCCCTCGTATATACTTAAATTAAAAACAAAAATTTTTTTTTTTGTTAGCAAAATATGTAGAATTAAGTATTTTTAATACTTGAATAAAATAATATCTTTTGATAATATTGTTATATCATCTTGGAGAAGTGGCCGAGTAGGTTTAAGGCGGCACCCTGCTAAGGTGTTGTGTGGAGTAATCTGCACCGTGGGTTCGAATCCCACCTTCTCCGTTTTTATTTGGAATTATTTAGGAAAGTTCTCTTTATTAATGTAATTTATAGCACATATTATTTGTACGGTTAGTGTAATTTCACGTCAGGATTGATTTGCACGGGTGTAATTTAACGACCGGTTTTATTTGTAAGGATACTTTGATTATTTTGGACAGCCCGCTCTGCGAGGGCGTTTTCAGGTCGGAAAATTAAGTTTACCAAAAAAATCAAACTGCTGAAATGGACTTTTTTCGGACTTTACGGATATATTGATTTTTTCTTAAAAAGCTAGCATTTAGAAGCGTTTTTAAGGTGTACGGATAAAATGATTATTTTGGTATAGTCCAGTTGTGCAAGGAATTAAAAAAGTCTAAGCTAAAGTTAAAAGCGTTTAATAGATTTTTTATATTAGCATTATATATTCTACTTGTGTTTAGTTTATTATTTCGGGCATGTTGTGTTAATCTTTAGTTATGAAAAGTTTTAGAAAAATATTTTTTATAATAATAATTGTTCTTTTTATCATGGTCTCTTGTTTTAGAGTTGATAATGGAACTCAGAATATTAGTTCAAAAATTAATAATAGTAATGAAAGCATCAAAGAAACAAAAATCTATAAGCCATATAATACCGTATTTTATAATGGTATAGATTATAAGATGTCCAGATCTCCTGCGGGCAAATATGGTGGACAAATATTAACATTTTAATATAGATATAAATAATAAAAAAAAAAGAGCTTTAAACTCTTTTTTATGGTGGGCCCGGTAGGATTCGAACCTACGACCAAGGGATTATGAGTCCCCTGCGCTACCGCTGCGCCACAAGCCCTTCAACAAGATAAGAATATCATTAACATTTTTTTGAGTCAAGTATTAAGTGTTATTTTCATTAGTATATATTTTACTATTTTCATTTCTATATACTGATAATAACGCAGCTCCAATAACGCCTGAAAAATCACCTAACTGAGCTTTCGAAAATTTGATATTGCAAGACGGTGTGGGTAAAGATTTTATTTTCGCTATTTGTGTAGATTTTTCATAAAAATAGTCAACTGCATCCATTAATCCTCCGCCTAGTATTATCATTTCAGGATTATAAAAATTTATTACTGATGCAAGTCCTGACGCAAGATATTCAGAAGCTTCATTGATTATTTGTGTTACAAGCTCATCTTTATTCTCTAATGACTTTCTTATCATACTTGTTTTGATTGGTTTATCTTCTGTTAAGTAATTTTGAATATCAGATTTTCTGCCCTTTTTTAGGGCACCTATAATTCTCTTTTCAATTGCAAGTCTTGATGCATAGGCTTCTAAACAGCCACATCCACCACATCCACAAGGACGACCACCAATATCTACAATTATGTGCCCTATTTCTCCAGCTGTACCGGTTGCTCCATATCTTATTTTCCCGTTTTGGACAATTCCGGAACCGATTCCTGTCCCTACAAAAATGCAGACAAAATCTTTCTTATCTTTGCCTGCACCAAAATACATTTCCCCTATAGTTGCAATCTCTACATCGTTTCCGATTAAGACTTTTTTATTAAATTCTTTTTCTAAAATTTCTTTCAAATTAAGATTTGTACAATCTAAATTCGGAGCATTTATAACAATTCCGTTATTTCTGTCTATTTGACCTGCTACTCCAATCCCAATATCTTCAATATCTGTTATTTCTTTTTTACCTTTAGATAATACTTCTTTAATTGATTTTATTATTTTATTTACAATTTTATCTGGACCTTTGTCTTTTTTTGTTTTCTTTTTTATTGATGCAATTATTTCACCATTATCTCTATTAACAATTGCTGTAAGAATTTTTGTTCCGCCTAGATCTATCCCAATATAGTATTTGTTCATAAAATTTCTACCTCTCTTATAAAAGAATTATATCATTTTTTCCACTTTTATAAAATTAATTTGTTTTTATGGGTTTAAAACTTGCCATGAATCGGGTATAATATCATAGTGATAGTTTATGGAGGCAGAATAAATGCGCATTACAGTAAAAGGGCGTAACATTGAAATCACAGATCCAATTCGTGCTTATGCAGAAGAAAAAATCGGAAAAGTTATGAATCATTATGATCAAATTCAATCTATTGATGTTGTTCTTAATGTCATAAAGAATCCTTCCGTTGCCCAAAGTCACACTGCAGAAGTTTTATGTAAATTTGTGTCAGGCTCTGTTAAGGCAGAGGAAAGTGCAGAATCAATGTATGCGAGCATTGACTTGGTTGCTGATAAAATTAGCAGACAAGTGAAAAAATTCAAAGAAAAACAAATTACGTCTTCTAAAAATGCTTCAATTAGAACTGACGTTTTACAGGAGGATGAAGAAAAAGTTACTGAATAAAAACATTAATTATAAAAAGAAAGAGTCCAAATCTGGGCTCTTTCTTTATTTCTTGAGTTTTTTCCTTGTATAGTTTATTAAACCACCTTCATTTATAAGATATTGTATTTCGTTTGGGAATTTATTGCAAATATATTCTTTTCCTGTTGTAATATTTTTTACAACACCTACAGATAAATCATATTCAATTATGTCATCTTTTGCTGTTTCATCTGATAAATAAGGGTGTTCTAAAATTGCTAGCCCTATATTTATTGCATTTCTATAAAAAATTCTTGCAAAACTTTTTGCAATAACTAGTGAAACTCCAGAAGCCTTGATAGCTATGGGTGCGTGTTCTCTGGAACTGCCACAGCCAAAATTTTCGCCTGCTACAATTATATCTGATATTTTTACTTCTTTTGCAAAGGAAGTATCAATGTCTTCCATACAATGTCGCGCTAATTCTTCATGAGATCCGGTATTTAAATATCTTGCAGGTATAATAACATCTGTATCTATGTTATCACTGTATTTCCATACTCTGCCTTGTTTCATTTTTTCTTTACATCCTTATTAATCTGTATTATACTATGATTATACATTTACATGTGGGAAATGTTAATAGCAGTTACAAAAAGGAGAGGTAAATGATGGAAACTATCGGACAAACAGCTGGTCAAATTTGGAATTATTTAAATGAAAACGGTGAAACATCTGTTGCAAAAATGAAAAAAGAATTAGATCTTAAAGGTAACTTTGCTGAATTAGGTTTAGGCTGGTTAGCTCGTGAAGGTAAAGTTGAAATGTCTAAAAAAGGTACAACTACAAACGTTAGATTAGTATAGTTCTATTTTGAAATAAAAATGACTCCGAATATTATATCGGAGTTTTTTTTGTGAGATAATATTTTTGTTGTATACAAATATAGGTGATTAGGATGCAGACTAAAAAAGAGATAAAAGATGAATTTATAAAACAAGCAGAACTTTTAGCAAGAGGTGCAGAAGTTCTTCCTGGCGGCGTTATGGAGCTTGCTATGAAACTTCAAAAATCAAAAGAAGAAAACAAACCATTAAGAATAAAGCTTGGAATGGATCCATCAAGGCCTGATTTGCATCTTGGTCATACTGTTGTTATGCGAAAAATTAAACAATTTCAAGATTTAGGCCATAAAATCATTTTGATTGTAGGTGGTGGTACTGGTATGATTGGTGATCCATCTGGAAAATCTGATACAAGACCTAGTTTGACTAAAGAACAAGTTGAAAAAAATGCACAGACTTATTTTGAACAAATTTCTAAAGTTGTTGACGTTGAAAAAGCTGAAATTAGAAATAATGCTGACTGGTTATTTGATTTAAATTTTGCTGATATGCTTAAATTAGCGTCAAAAGTTACAGTTGCTCAAATTATGACAAGAGATGATTTCGCTAAAAGATATGCTGAAAATAGACCAATTTCTCTTCATGAATTTTTCTATCCGCTAATGCAAGCCTATGATTCTGTTGTAGTTGATGCGGATATTGAATTGGGCGGTACTGATCAAAGATTTAATAATTTACTTGGTCGTGAAATTCAAAGTGCATATGGTAAAGAAAATCCTCAAATGGTAATGCTCCTACCTCTATTGGAAGGAACTGACGGTATTGTTAAGATGTCTAAGTCTTTCCCTGAGCATTGCATTAGTTTAACTGATTCACCTAAGGATATGTATGGTAAATTAATGTCAATTTCAGATAATCTTATTGTTAAATATTTTGCACTTCTTACTGAAATTTCAAATGCAGAATTGAAAGAAATAGAAGAAAAGTTGAAATCTGTAAATCCTCGAGATATAAAAATGAAGCTCGCTTATACTATTACTGAAATGTATAATGGTAAAGGGGCAGCAGATGAAGCTCAGGAAAATTTTGTTAAGGTTGTGCAAAATAAAGAAATACCAGATGATATTCCTGAAGTTAAAATTGATAGTGATATTACTTTAATTGATTTTATTTCTAATTTTGATAAATCATTAAGTAGAGGTGAAATTAAACGTCTTGCTTCATCAGGTGCTTTAAAAATTAATTCTGAGAAACAGACAAATCCCAATTTTATAATATTAAAATCGAAGTTGCCTGTTACTGTACAATACGGAAAAAGGAAATACATAAAAGGTGTTTAAATGCGTTTAATAAAAAAAGTATTTTCACAAATAAAAGAAGACATTCAAACTATTTATGAAAAAGATCCGGCTGCAGAAAATATTTTTGAAGTATTACTATGTTATCCTGGGTTACATGCTTTGATATTACATAGAATTGCTCATAAGCTTAATTATTGGAAAATACCTTTAATTCCCAGGATGATATCTAATATATCCAGATTTTTTACCGGAATTGAAATCCATCCTCAGGCAAGAATTGGCCGTCGTTTTTTTATTGACCATGGTATGGGAGTTGTAATTGGTGCAACTACAATAATTGGCGATGATGTATTATTATATCAAGGTGTTACTCTTGGCGGTACAGGTAATGAACACGGTAAACGTCATCCAACCCTTGGAAATAATATAGTTGTTGGTTCTGGTGCTAAGGTTTTAGGTAATATAGAAATCGGTTCTAATTCAAGAATTGGTGCGGGAAGTGTTGTTGTTGACTCTGTTCCTGAAAATTCTACTGTTGTTGGTATCCCTGGTAGAATTGTAAGACAAAAGCTATTGATACAAGGACAATTAATGCATAATAGAATTCCAGATCCTATAACTTGTCAGTTAAATAGGTTAAAATATGAAGTTCAAGATTTAAAAGAACAAATTGAAGAATTGAAAAAAGGCAGATAGTAAATCTGCCTTTTGGTTATTTTGTTTAGTCTGTATATTGTGTAGTTTATTACATTTTTTTGTTGCCATTGAATAACCAGTTTCCAAAACAAACAAATGGACTTGCAATTCCAGCAAATAATGATACAATTGGATTACCGCTTCCTTCTTCTTCATCAATGTCGCACATTGCAGCAAGTAGATCTTCTTGGCTTGTTGAATCACAATTACCCCAAGTTAATATCTTTTGATGATCAACACCTGCTTGATCTTTTGCATTTGTTCTTATAAATTCTTCAAGGTCTCCGCCAATTTCAGCTTCTATCAATTGTCTTGCTATGGCTTTTAATTGTGAATCATCACCATTTTCACCAACAAGTTGTGCATATCTTGTTTGACTTGACATTTCTTCAAGTAATTCTTCATATGCTGCTAAGGCTTTATCTTCTTTTCCATTTGCTAAATATGAACCAATATTTGATATTTTTGTTTCAATTGCAGCATCTCTTCCTGAGTATGCAATTTCATATGATTCTTTTGTATCTGTGTAATTATATTTATTATCTAAATAATCTGTATTATATAAGCTTGCAGCAGTTACACCTCCACTTGTTGTTAAAGATGATGTTGTTGCACTACCGCCTAGAAAACTACCATTTTGAAAAGATACTGTCATAACTAACCTCCACTATAAAACAATTAACCTAAACTACCCACATTTATATAAAAACGATTTAGAATTAACTATTTACTAAATAGTGGTTTTTTGTTAACATTTCTTAATGTTCTAAAAAAAACTATGCGTTATAATTCCCCCTATTGCTCCAGCTAATATTATAAGCAGTGGATTTTTTTTGAAAAAAGAAAATGGTATTAGAAGAATTATAAATAGTACTAAAGCTTGGTAGTCTATATTTATTGCTGAAAATTCATTTCTATTAGTTATTGTATCAATCAACAGTTTTATTCCTATAGAAGCTAAAAGTGCGCAAGCTGCGGGTCTTAACCCCTCAAAAACAGAACATACACATTTCGCATCCTGAAATTTAGTGAATAATTTTGTTATTATTATTGTCATAAAAAATGGTACTAGCACAATAGCTACAGTGGAAATCGTTGCGCCTATGAATTTGGCTGTTGTGAATCCTGTATATGTTGCCATATTTATTCCTATTGGTCCTGGGGTTATATTAGATACCGCAATCATATTTGTTAATTCATCAACGGTGAACCAATTATATTTTGCTTGCATATAATATAAAAACGGTAAAGCAGCATAGCCTCCCCCTAGTGCAAATATACCGATTTTTGTAAATTCATAGAATAATAGAAAATAAAGTTTAAGCATTTTGTTTATCCCTTATTTTCCCATATATTAGTGCAATAAATGCAGAAAGTATTATTATTATTGTTGGTGAAATTGGTAACATTAACAAGCATATTAATATTATTGAAAATAATGTATATGTGAATTTTGAATTTACACTTTTCGCCCACAAATCTTTTATCGTCAGTAAAATAAGAATTACAACCGATACTCTTATTCCCCAAAAGGCATCTTGTACTAATTTATATTCAATAATTCCCGATAAAATGTTTGCTAGTGCGATTATAATTATGAAAGAAGGTGCAACTATTCCTGCAATTGCCATTAACGCACCCAAGAATTTTCTTGTTCTATATCCTGCACACGTTGCTATATTTCCTGCTATTATGCCTGGAATACATTGACTCATTGCATAAAAATCAACTAATTCTTCTTCTGTAAGCCAATTTCTTTCTTCAACTATATATTTTTTTAGTAAAGGGACTATTACGTAGCCACCTCCAAGTAGTTGTAGTCCGATTAGAAAAAATATTTTGAAAATTTCATATAAAGATGCTTTTTTCATAATTTAATTATTGCACAAAAGTTTTTTAGATTAAATTTACTTAAAAAGTTTAAAAACAGCCCAAAAAGGGAATACTACAATTGTAGGAGTTAATATGAAAAAGGTACTTTTACTAGATTCACATAATCACCCTATAAATATCTGTAGTTGGAAAAGGGCATTAATTTTGTTGATAAAAGGTAAAGCAGAAAATGCCCGAATGCTTAATGATATTGATAGTATGATTAAAGTTGATAATATATTAATTCCTTGTGTAATAAAATTAACATATGAATTGGCAGTTCCATATAAAGAACTGCCATTTTGTCGTGAAAATATATTAGTAAGAGATAATTTTGTTTGTCAGTATTGTGGTAAAAAATTCACGTCAGAAGAGTTGACTTTGGACCACGTATACCCAAAATCAAGATTTGGACCGGATATTTGGGAAAATATAGTTGCTTGTTGCAAAGAATGTAATCAGACAAAAGCGGATAGAACACCTAAAGAAGCAAGAATGAAACTTTTAAGACGTCCATATAGACCTAAAGATTATCTTATGTTTGAAATGCAAAAATATCCTCAAAGTCTCATAAAATATTGGCTTGAATATTTTGAAGCATCTTAAATTTAAGCTTTAGGTAAAATTAGTTCATCATATATAAGCTTAGAATAAAAGCCTAAGTCTTTCATATCTTCTTCTGTGTAATTATCTGCCGGATAAAAAACAAGTTTAGATCTTAATTCATAATCATTAAAATTAATTAATTCCCCTGTATCTTCATACATATTTAGTCTAAACATTGAACGATGAAATGAATAAATATTGTCTAGCTGATCTTTACTTAACATTTTTTTAAAACGTTCATTTGCTCCAGCTATACTATCTGCAAATCCAAGCCAAGAATCAATTACTATCTTATCTTTTTCTTTAGGATTTTCTTTGTCTAATGTTGTAACAACAAAAGAATGATCTAAAGGTGTACATTTATTATATTTGATTTCACCTGTCTTTTTATCTAAGTATTGAATTTCTAAGCCTAAATATACCTTTTGGGCATTATAGAAGCCGTTAGCGGCAAGTGTTGAAAGTACTGTTGCTGCACACTCTTCGCAGTTGCCAACTTTTAGAAGGTTCATGCTGCTTAATAATAATGCATAAGGTGTTTTTCTTTGTAAAGATGTTTGTTCTATACCATATTGGTCTGGTTCTTTTGTAACTTTTCTTAGTAAAGTTAATTTTCTGTCTATTTTTTTAAATATCTTTCTTGCTTTTTCGTTCACTGGAATATCATCAACCAATCTTGTTGATGAATAAAATTCATCAATATAAGAAGGGCTAAAAACAGGGAAGGTCATTCTTGCTTTTCTTTGTATGTCATCGGCTTTTCTTATATTTTTATTTCGTGAATAAAAATTTATACTTTTATAGTAATTTGTGGAATTGATTTTCATATTGTTTTTAAAACTAATAAATATTTTTTTTGCTGTAGATAAAAATATAATTACCTTTATGTACTTTACATAAGTGGAATATAAATATTATTATATTTTTTTAATATACATAAAAAGGATTTTATATGAAAAAAAGAATATTATTTGTTACTACTAATTTTTCAAAAATTAATGACAATATAAAAACAGGTATATGGTTTGAAGAATTTGCAGTTCCATTTTTGGTCTTTGAAAAAACAGGATATGATATTGTTGTTTCGAGTCCTTTAGGTGGAAATAGTCCTATAGACATAAATAGTCTTTCTTGTTCGAATCCTATGGAGTGGGACGACACAGCAAAGTTTTTGAAAAATACTGTAGAATTATCAAAAGTTGATTATAAAATGTTTGATGCTATTTATTTGCCCGGAGGTCACGCACCAATGTTTGATTTTGCAAATAGTGAGTTGTTGAAAAATGTAATAGAATATTTTTATCAAAATGATAAAATAATAAGCGCTGTGTGTCATGGAGTTGCAGGGTTAGTTCTTGCAAAAGATAAAGATGGATATTCTATTGTAAGACACAAAAATGTTACTTCTTTTACAAATAAAGAAGAAAAAATTGTAAAAATGGTTGAATTTATGCCGTTCTTACTTGAATCCCGATTAAAATTTCTTGGATGTAATTTTGTAGAAGAAAAACCTTGGAGTGAACATGTTGAAATATGCGGTAATTTAATAACAGGACAAAATCAAAACTCAGCATTATTACTTGCAGAAAGTGTTATTTCGTTGTTATAAAAGATTATAATATCCCTTTTGTTGAGGGTATTATATCTTTATTCTTTTCATCAATTGAAACTGCAATTTTTAAAGCTCTTGCAAAAGACTTGAATATAGCTTCTATAATATGATGTGTATCATAACCATCAAGCATCTTTATGTGAATTGTCATTAATGCTGATTGAGCAAAACTTGAAAAGAAATGCGGTAGAATGACTGTTTCAAAATCGGATGTTTTCTCATCTCTAATTACAGCATCAACCTTTGAAAATATTCTACCTGATAAATCTACAACACTTAATACCAAGGCTTCATCCATTGGCAGAATTTTCTCTCCATATCTTGTTATGCCTTTTTTATCACCTAATGCTTCGGAAAGAGCACTTCCCAGTGTTATTGCAACATCTTCAACTACATGGTGGTTATCTTTATCGTGAGATAGAACATCTATAATCAAATCAAAAGATGCATGGTGTGCAAGTTGTTCAAGCATATGATCGAAAAACTTAATACCTGTATTTATCTTATGTTGGCCTTTTCCATCAATATTTAGTTCAACTTTTATTTCAGTCTCAGCTGTTTTTCTTACTTTAGCACACTGCCTCATCTTTTTTCTCCAATATTGTTTTGATATCTGTTATAGAATTTATTATATTATCTGCACCTTTTTTCTTTAGAAATTCTATTAATTCCTGTGATTTGTCTTGGGGTGGTAATACTCCAATTGCTTTATATCCTGCAGATTTTGCAGCTAAAATATCATCAGTTGTATCGCCAAAATATGTATAAGTTTCACCAATTGTCACATCTTTTACAATGTTCAGTCCGTATGGATTTGGTTTTTCCATTCCTTGCGGGATTTCATCTGTTGTTATAATAGGATAAAAATAATTTGTTGCATTGAATTTATCTAGTGCAAATAATGCTTCTTTTTTTGGTCTCCCTGTAAAAATTGATAGATTATAATTTTTTGAAAGTTCACTTAATAATTTTATATTAAATAAAGCTGTTTCATTTTTGATTAAGCCGTTTCCATTTTTCCAGTATATTTCTTGAAATACATTTACTATCTCATCATATGCTATAGTATAGCCGGATTTTTTAAGTAAATATTGGGTTAAATCCCAGTCATTATTTAAACCTCCAAGATTTTTTGCATCTTGAATTTCTTTTTGAGAAATAGTTTTACCAGTAAAATGTTCATACGTTTTTTCTATTGCTGTTCTGTATGAATTACTTGCATCAATAAGTACTCCATCCATATCAAAGACTAATGAAGGTTTTATTCTTAATGCTTCTTTTATTCTTTTTATACCTTCTATTGTTGGAATTGTTATTCTTAAATGATTTTCAAGTAAAGAATCTTTTTTGAAAAGTTTTACTGAAATATTAGCATTTTTTAGTTTATTGTATACAAAGTCCGCTTTGTTTTTGAAATCAACCAATAAAAAATTTGCATATGAGTCATATACAGTAGCATTTAATGATTCAAGAAAAGTTTTTAATGCCAATTTAGACTCGTTAATTTCAGCTTTTATTCTTTCAAAATATTCAACATCTTCTAATGCTGTAATTCCAGCTATCATAGCATATGAATTCACACTAAATGGGCTTACAACTTTCTTTAAGTTTATAATATTTTCAGTATTACTTATTATATAACCCAAACGCATACCTGCAAGTGCAAAATCTTTAGAAAAAGAGCGCACGATAAATATATTGTTGAATTTATCTATATATTTTTTATAAGATTTACCTGCATAATTTGCATATGTTTCATCTATTAATACAACTTTGTCTTTAGCATTTTCTAATATAATGTTTAAATCAGTTTCTTCAATCAAATTTCCTGTTGGATTATTAGGTGAAGCTAAATATATTATTTTAATGCTTTCTTTTTGCTCTTTTAATTTATTTATAAAATCATCTAAAGGAAATTTCCATTTATCTTTAAACGGAACTTTTATTATGTTCCCACCCTGAATTTGTACATATATTACAGGCATTTCAAATGAAACATCTAACGTTAATAGAGATTCTCCTGGTTCCAAATAGGTTTGAATAATAGCTTGAATAGCTTCATCGGCTCCATTTGTAACTTTAATGTTGTCTATTTTAACATTATTAAAATTTGCTATTTTTTGAGAAAGTTCGCCATAAAAAGGATAGAAACTTATATTTTTATAGTTACATTTTGACAATTTTTCTATAACTTTTGGCGATGGACCATAATTATTTTCGTTACTGTCAATTTTAATATCCCAATCTTTTTCATACATTGGAACAAAGTAACCGGTCATTTTTTCTATCGATTTTTTTGGTCTTAACATAAATTACCTATTTAACATAGAAATCAGCATTAACGTATATTCTGATTTTTACTTTTCCTGATTCAATTGGTGTTGGTATTGCACTTTCAGAACTTACAGAATCCATTGCCATATTAGATTTAGCATAAAATCTGCCATTTGAGGCAATATTTTCAGTGTTACATGATACATTTAAATATTTTAAGCCTGAAACACTTGTCCCTATTGATTTAGATAAGACATCTGCTGTGTCTTTTAAATCTTTTATTAATAGGGGATATTGCTCTTTACAAATAGACTTATTATCTTCAATTGAAAACATTAAATTATCAGTTTTGTTTGCACCATTTGCAATTGCTGTATCAATAAACTTTGCAACTTTATTAATATCTTTTGTTTGTACATTTACAGAATTTACCGCAACATAATTTTTAATTGTTCTTTTACCTGATGAGCTAGTTGTATAAACAGGATTTACAGAAAAATTTGAAGTTTTGATAATATCTGCCTCATTATTTGATATAAGTTTTAATGCTTCAATTATTTTATTTGAATTTTTATTATTATCTAAAACTGCTTTTTCTGCTGTGTCTGCTGTATTTTCTACTGAAAAAGTAATTAATGCAAGATTTGGTTCAACTTCTTTTGTAATTGAATTGTTCAAAGAAATGTAACCTGGAATTTTTTGAGAATTTTCATTTACTGCAGCAACTGAATATTGACAAGTAATGAAAGCTAAACCTAATATCATAATAGTTAAATAGAATTTCTTTTTCATAAAACTATCTCCTTAGTTCTTCTGTTTCTTTTATTTCTTCTTTATTTGGGACTTTATCTTCTTCTTTTTCAGTTATTATTGTTGATTGTTCATTAATTATTTTTTTTTCAAGTTCCATTTTTATTTCTTTGTTAATTGCTTCAATATCGTTCATCATTTTTGCTTCTGATTGTTTTGCTCTGTTCATTAAATCTTTAATTTGTTCAGGAGTTAGACCTTGATAAGATCCAAAGCCGATTAATGCTTTTTTATTATTTAGTGCGTATAAAGAAAGCGCTATAATTGTCCATAACATTATGCCTTGATATATATTCATTAGTGCAACGGTATTTGAATCTTCAAAGATATAATTCCATATATGCATACAAACCCAGCCAGGAGATATTATAAAGCCTGCTATTAGTCCTAAAACAATGAAAATTGCTACAAGTACTCCTCGTATACCATTTATTGTAATAACTTTAAAATTCTTATTCATTTATTTTCCCTTCGGATAAAATTTGAAAATCCCTTTCTGTTAGTATTATAACACCTAAAGCAGAAGCTTTGTCAAATTTTGAACCAGGGTTCTCTCCTGCTAATACATATGATGTTTTTTTACTTACACTTGAAGAAGTTTTTCCGCCCAGTTTTTTTATTTGTTCTTCAAAAAAGCTTCTTGGTTTTGATAAAGTTCCTGTTATAACAAAAGTTTTTCCTTCAAAAATATTGGAAATTTTTTCAAAAGCACTCCCTTGAGGCTTTACACCATATTCTTCAAGTTTATGTAACACAATTTTATTATTTTCATCATTAAAAAATTCTGCAATACTTTTAGCTACTTTTTCTCCAACTCCTTCAATTTTGATTAAGTCTTCTATTTTTGCATTTTTTATATCTTCAAGAGTCGGGAATTCATTTGCAATTAGGTCCGCTGTTTCTTTTCCTATAAGTTTAATGCTTAAAGCAGTTAAAAATTTTGTCATAGTTGGAGTTTTCGAATTCTGTATTGCACTGTATAAATTATCTGCTGATTTTTCTTTTATTAAATCAAGTGTCATAAAATCATCTATTGTTAGTTTATATAAATCAGCAAAATCTTTAATTAGTCCTTTCTCCCATAGCTTATCAACTATGGATGAACCAATTCCGTCGATATCCATTGCTTCTTTTGATGCCCAATATTCAATTTTGCCTTTTATCTGAGATGGACATCCAAGATTGTTTGGACAATATAATACTACTTCACCTTCAGGTTTTATTAATTTCGTTCCACAAACTGGGCAATATTCAGGGGTTTTATATATTCCAAAATCTTCGTTTTCTCTTTTCCTTATCACTTTGGGAATAATTTCTGCTGCTTTTTTTATAAGTACTTCATTTCCTATGTTAATCCGTAAACGTTCAATTTCATCAAAATTATGAAGACTTGCACGTTTTACAATTGTACCTGCTAATTGAACCGGTTGAAGTAATGCAACAGGTGTAACAGCACCTGTTTTCCCAACGCTTAATTCAATTCCTTCAAGTTTTGTCCAGACTTCTTCCGGTGGGAATTTAAATGCTGTTGCCCATTTCGGTGCTCGAGCTGTAAAACCAAGTTCATTTTGTTTTGAAATATCATTGATTTTTATAACCATTCCATCTGTTGCATAGTCAAGATTAAATCTTTCTGTTGCCCATTTCTCGCATTGTTCTATTACTGGATTTATTCCTTTTACTAGTTTATGATTCTTATTTACTTCAAAGCCAAGCTTTGAAAGTAAATCTAATGCTTGTTTATGTGTTTTAAACAGATTTTTGTCTTCTGAAATTGCTGTATATGCAAAAAAATGCAAATCTCTTTTTGCTGTGATTTTGGCATCTAATTGCCTTAGGGAGCCTGCTGCTGCATTCCTTGGATTAGCAAATTCCTTTTGCCCGTTTTCTATATTCTCTTCATTTAATCTTTCAAATGAAGAGACAGGCATGTATACTTCTCCTCTGACTTCAAGATTTATAGGTTTTGTTAGCTTTTGAGGGATGGATTTTATTACTTTTATATTTTCTGTAATATTTTCGCCAATAATTCCGTTTCCTCTTGTTGCAGCTAATTTTAAAATACCGTTTTCATATGATAATGCACAAGATAAACCATCTATTTTTAATTCAACAACTAATTCTAAATCTGATTCATTTTCATATTCTTTTTTTACTCTATCGTACCACTTTATTAGATCATCGTAGTTATTTGAATTGTCTAAGCTGTATAATCTGTATTTATGAGTTATTTCATTAAAACCTTTTGCTGTTTTATCGCCGACTTTTTGTGTTGGGCTGTCAGATGTTATTAATTCAGGAAATTCTTCTTCCAGCCGTTTTAATTCTCTATATAACTCATCATATTCAAAATCAGTAATTTTCGGTGAGTCAAAAACATAATATGCTTCATTGTTCTCTCTTATAATTGCTTTTAATTCTTCTATTCTTGACTTTGCATCATTTAATGTCATAAAACCTCAAATATTTATAAAATTTAATATAATATATAATATTCATTATTTCATTTTATAATAAAAGTATATGAGTATTGTAAACTTTATTGAAAATTTTAGAAAGAAAAAGAGAGTATTATTTACAACACCTTCACATGGACAAGGAGATTTTGTTGTACCTCTTTCTTTAAAATTATTGGGCCATAAGTTTTTTACTTGTGATTACTCCGAAATAGAAGGATTTGATAATTTATCAAATCCAACAGGAATTATAAGATCATCACAATGTGAAGCAGCAAAAATATATGGTGCAAAGTCTACCTTTTTTCTTACGAATGGTGCTACCTCAGGTATTATTGCATCCATGTTTGCTTTACTAAGTAAGTGTGATAAAGTTCTTATTGCAAGAAATTGTCATAAGTCTGTATATAATGGTCTTGTTTTAACTGGGGCTGTGCCATTATGGATTATGCCCCAATATAATGAAGAATGGGGTATCTATGAAACAATAAGTTTGGATTTGTTAGAAGAAATATTTTCTCGAAATAAAGATATTAAAGCTTTTATAATGACAAATCCGACGTATGAAGGTGTAATGTCCGATGTTTACCGTATTTCAAGCGTATGCAAAAAGTATAATGTTAAACTTATTGTAGATGAAGCTCATGGGGCATTGTGGAATTATCATAAAGCTTTGGGAACACCTGCTTTAATGCAAGGGGCTGATATAGTTGTTCAATCTTTACATAAAACAGCCGGAGCTTTAAATCCTGCTGCCTTATTGCATATTGGATTGGATTCTGATATTGAACCCAAAAATATACAAAAGGCTTTAAATCTTATTACAACAACATCTCCATCTTATCCATTACTTGTGAATATAGAATCTACTATAAATTATTTGAGTTCACAAAGTGGTCAGATAAAGCTTCAAGAACTTGTTAAAAATGTTAATAGAACTATTCGTTTTTTGAAATCTATTCCTAACTTAGAGGTGTATTCTTATAATAATGATGTAACAAAAATTTTGGTTAAGGTCACTAATATGTCAGGGTTTGAACTCTCTGATATATTGTTTGATGAATATAATATAGAAGATGAACTTGCAAATGAAAAATCTGTAATGTTTCTTACCGGTCTTGGTACTACAAAGTCAAAATTGAGAAAGTTAGAAAAAGCATTATCAGATTTATGTGCTAAGAATATAAAAATAAAGCCAGATGAAGATAGAGAAAATTCTATAATAAATGTTGAACCAAGAGTCAGATATACGCCAGCTCTTTTATGGGGAAAACCTTCAAGAGAAGTTGATTTGAAATATTCACTTGCAAGAGTTTCTATGGAACTTATAGCTGATTATCCACCTGGAATACCAATTCTTTTGCCAGGAGAAGTTATAAAAAAAGAACATATTGACTATCTTAAAGACAGACAAAAAATAAAAGTTTTAATGTGAGGAACATAATGTTTAATTATCTATTTAATAAGAAAAAATACTTGGATTGTGAATGGTTAAAACATTCAATTCATTTTTTTTATGATGAAATAAGAGCTTGTTGTTCTAATGTTCCTGGTCCTATCTTTTATGAAAAATACATAGACGAAAATGTTGATTGGAATTATGTATATAATGAAAGAAAAAAACTTGTAAAAAATATAAATTCAATTTTTTCAGATAGTTCGTATCCTTCTTGCTGTGAAGGATGTTGTGATATTAGTCGCTTTTTGACAGATAGTAAAATTAAATCTTTTGATAATAAAATTCATAAAGTATATATTCAAAATTATATGTCTTGTAATGCGAAATGTTTGTATTGTGCGTTTAAACATGTTGATAAAGGGTTAAAATATAATGTATTGCCTATAATTCAATCTTTAATTGAAAAAGAAATCCTATCCAGAAATGCACAAATATATATGAGTGGGGGAGAAATTACTATATCACCTGAATTTGAAGATCTTTTATCTCTACTTCTCAGTTATATATATAGTAAAATTGAAATTCTTACTTCAGGTATAAAATATTGTATGTCTATTGAAGATGCTTTTATAAAAGACAAATGCAGACTTGTAATTTCTTTAGATAGCTCAAATCCTGAAACTTATAAGAAAATTAAACAAGTAGATTGTTTTGATAAAGTTGTTCAAAATATTAAGGATTATATAAAAGCATCAGAAAATGCAAAATCAAATATTACTATGAAATATATAATTGTTGATGGTGTTAACGACAATAATGAAGAAATAACAAATTTTATAAAACTTGTATATGAACTTGGAATTAAAGATATACGTCTTGATTTTGATTTTGAAAAGTATAAATTTACTAAAAATATAAAAGTTCCTGAATATTATTTTGATTTATATAAAAATTTTAATGAGGTATCGAATAAGTTTGGTTTAAATATTCAAAAATGTTATCAAATAGAAGCAATATTAGATAAAAGTCATAACCAATGATAGATATAATAACTATTTTCTTTTTAATCATAAGGATAATATCGAATCCTATTGCAAATTTATTTCAAAAAAAACTTACAGAGGAGATTTCTTCTTTTTCAATAAATTTTTATACATATTTGATTTTAAGTATTGGATGTATACCATTTGTAAAAAGTTATATTTCTATAGAAACTATTAATATCAATTTTATTTCTTTAGTCTTATTGGCAGGCTTTTTATGTTCATTAGGTACAGTTTGTATGATAAAAGCTGTAAATATTGGAGAATTATCAGTATTAGGTCCTATAAATGCTTATAAAAGTATTGTAGGTTTAGTAGTTGCTGTTTTATTTTTAAAAGAAATACCTTCTTTGATTGCAGTTATTGGTATTTTTTTTATAATCGTTGGAAGTAAATATATTTTTGAAGCAGAAAGTGGTAGTTTTTCTGTAAATATAATTAAAAGAAAAGATATTCAATTACGTTTTTTTTCTCTGATATTAACTGGGATTGAAGCTGTAATATTAAAAAAAATTATATTGATTTCTTCTGTTGAAACATGTTTTATATTTTGGTGTTTTATGGGGTTATTATGGAATTTTGTTTTTATTTTGATTTTTAATAAAAATATAAAATTAAAATCATCTAAAATATTTTTTATGCTTATCTTTATTTCAATTTGTTTGGGACTAATGCAATTTTCAACTAACTTTGTTTTTGACAAGATGAATGTTGGATATGCACTTGCATTATTTCAATTATCATCAATTGTAACTGTTTTTTTAGGTCATAAATTTTTTAAAGAAAAAAATCTGAAAAGGAAACTAATAGCAACTTTTATAATGGTAATAGGTTCTATTTTAATTATTCTTTCATAAAAATAAAACGAGTATTAATATACTCGTTTCATTATAAAAAAGTTAATTTTAAATTTATTTTCTTATAAGTTCTTTTTGATTCTTTTCTTCTTCTTTTTCTATACTTAAGAAATTTGCTAATTCATTGTTATCATTATCATCTTTATTTACAAACATTTCTTCTAAGAAGTCAGCAAATCCGCCAGAGTAATCCATATCATATGCTTCTAAATTGAATTTTGCATTTTCTATTGCTGATTCTTTGTCATATCCTTGTCTTATTAGACGTTCTACTTCTTTATTAAAATCAATTTGTGAAACTTCTTTATCTTTATTTTCATTGCCAATTCCATTTGATTGAGAAGAAACTGCTGAACCTGTATTTCCAACTGAAATACCTTGTTGAACAGAAATTTCATAGTTTATGTCACCTAAAATTTGATTCATAAATATTTCTTCACTTTCAAGTGCACCATTACCATTTGCATCGGCTATTTTTATTTCACCGCCCATACCATCAGAGATTGTATAGACTGCTATAGAACCTGTTCCTACACTGTTATCAAAATTGCCTGCTTTATAATCGGCAATATAAGTTGTTTTTTGATAAGATATGCTAACTTTCAATCCCATTGATTCACAAGCTGATTTAAATTCTCCAGATTGTAGCACACTTTTATTGTCATTATATAAATCCGCAATCATACTTTGTAATTGGTAATCTTGTTCACAGTCAAAACTATCAAGTATTTGTTGTTGTAAATCTGCAGATAGTGCGTTGCCGTAATCTGCAAAATTTGCTTCTTTACCTTCTCTAATGCTTGTTGTCTTTATTCCTGCTTGGTGAAGTCGTTCTTCAAATTCTTTGTAGCTAATTCCTTGTCCATTTACTGATGTCATATTTTTTCTCCTCTTAATATCCTCTTATATACAAATAAAGTTTTTATATATGAAAAAATTGCCTTTTGTATATATCATATATATATTTTTGTAACAAAAATAAAAAATATTGCTATAGTTCAATAAATGTGAGATATTAATTAAATGAGTGATATGATTGATAATAAGATTTTACTTATTTTTCCACCACAATGGACTCCAATTAGTCCACATTTCGCTATACCTTCATTAATAGGTCAGTTAAAATCAAATGGGTTTAATGCTGAGGCTTTTGATCTTAATATAGATTTTTTTAATGACATACTTACAAAAGAAAATATTCTACTCTCAATTGATGAGACAAAAAAACAATTTGAATTATTAAAAAAAAATCTATTATATGTATTTTCTCCAAATAAAAAGGAGTCTGATTATACTAAAGAAGAGCAAATGTTTTTGTATAAATATAACAGAATTAAAAATTATATTCAAAAAAATAGTAATTATTTTACTTTTATTCCAATGTTTATTGAAGAAGCAAAGAAAAATATAAAAAGTGAAAACTTTTATAATCCGATGATGTTAATTCGTTCTATAAATATTATAGATAAAGCATTAGAAATAATTTCTCTGCCATATACTCCAACCAAAATTGAATTTGAAGGGATATCAAATCCATTTTTTAAGTTTAATTATGAAACTATAAAATATTTTGTTTTAGATGAAAAATCGAATATTTTTAAAAAATATTATAAAGAAAAAATAAATGAAATACTAAGTAAAAATGCAAGTTTTATTGCGATTTCATTAAATTCTTCAAGTCAAATTGTTCCGGGATTGACTCTGACATATCTTTTAAAAAAATATACAAAGGCACATATAAATATAGGTGGTAATTTCTTTGGTAGAATAGCAGAAGAACTCAAAAAACATAAAGAATTTTTTGAATTATTTGCGGATAGTGTTTCTATAGAAGAGGGAGAAGGTCCTATTGTAGAAGTTGCTAAATTTGTTACAGGTCAAATAAAAATTCAAGATGTTCCAAATTTAATGTATAAAAATGATGGTCAAATATATCAAAATGATAAAATGAAACCAATTAAGTTAAATGAAATGGCAAATTTAAATTTGGATAATTATGATTTTAAAAAGTATTTTACTCCTGAAATAGTTATTCCTTATCAATCTTCAAGAGGTTGTTATTGGGGAAAATGTAGTTTTTGTGATCAGGATTTTGGCCAGAATTTCAATGTCAAAAGTACAGATAAGGTTATACAAGAATTCAAAGAAATAAAAGAAAAGTATAATATAGAAAAATACGAATTTATAGATGAATCAGTTTCTCCAACGTATCTTGATGAACTTTCAAGAAAGTTAAAGAATCAAGAAGAGATATCCCCAAAGTTTTTTTGCGATGCAAGATTAGAAACTGCATTTACAAAAGAAGTTTTGGAAAATTCATATGATTCAGGTTTAAGGATGGTATTATGGGGACTTGAATCTGGTTCAAAAAAAGTGTTGGAATTAATAAATAAAGGTATTGATTTAGATAGGCGATTTGAAATATTAAAAAATTCAAAAGATTCAGGAATTTGGAATTTTGCGTTTATATTTTTTGGTTTTCCAACAGAAACTATGGAAGATGCAAAAATGACTGTCAAAATGCTTATCGATAATAAAGATATTATTCATTCATATGGAAGAAGTGTTTTTACAATGGGAAGACACGCAAAATTAGCTCAAGATCCTGAGAAGTATGGCATTACCAAAATTTATCCTGCTGAAGATGAATTTTCTCCAAATATAAATTTTGAAAGTATTGGCTCGAATAAACAACAACTAAAGGAAATATTAAATTATTGTATAAGAGAGTGTTCTATTGCATATGAAAATCCATTATGGATGTATTTAAGATATAGAGAGTGGTTATTTTTATATATATCAAAATATGGAAGTACTTGGGTGAAAAATTATAAAATATCAAAGATAAAGGGTTAATTATGGGTATATTTCAAAAGTTAGCTGTTAAATTAGGACTAGTTGAAGAAGATAAAACAAAAAAAATAAATGAAGAAAGAGAAAATCAAAAAAATCTTATGGTGACGAATCTTCTTAATATTGGTTTTTCTGAAGATGATGTAAAGGAAGTTATCGAAATCATAGTAAAAGCTGAAAAAGATATTCAAGAACAGAAAGATTTACTTATCGGTACAAACATTAATGTTGATGATGTTAATCTTGCAATGAAACCTTGTTTTGATGAGATTAAAAGATTGCAACAAAAAATGGCTACTGATATTAGATTGAAAATTGCAGAAATAAAACAAAGAAAAGGCTTATAAAATAATTTTTTATATTTTAATAAATCTTAATAAAATGTCATAATATTGGCATTTTTTTTGTGTTTTTTATTTCTATAATTATAGTAAGGTAAAGGACTAGGGTATGAAAATTAATTATACTAAGCCAATTGGTAACATTCATAATAAGTTAAATGTAAAGCAAGATAATACAGAACAAAACAATAAAGTTTATAAAAATATTCCAATATCTAATAATATGATTTCGGAAGTAATAGGTAGAAGTCAAGTTGTTTCTTTTTGCGGAGAGAATAGACTTAGAGGGGCTATCTTTGAGCATAATTGTTCTGAGTTTTTAGGAGATAGAGAAAATATATCTTATAATAAAGAAGATGGAAGCTTTAGACATACTATCTTAAGTCGTGATGGTATTTTAAAGAAACAAGAAGAATTTTTTCCTTTAGAAAATAAAGAGATAATAACCAGGGTAAGTGATGGTATAAAATCTGTTACTACTAAGACTCCTAATACATATATACTTGAAAAATATAATGAAACAGGAGATCAAATATATTTTGAGAAAACAAGTGCATATTCAAAAGAAGTTGTAATTAATGATTTTGATAAGGGTCGTAGAATAATTTCAAAAGAAATTAATGGGCGCAAATTTGTTGATGTAATTGATTTGAAAACAAATAGATCTGTAACATCCGGCGATATGGTTTTACAGCGTGTATATGATAAGCAAAGTGATAGTTATATTACTGAAAATTTAATTACTGGCCAAGTTTTAAAAAGAGAAAAGTATAGATCTAATGGTAAGTATGAATCAGTTATTGAATATTCACCTGAAACAGGAAATATAAGAAGAGAATATATCTATGATGGTAGAACTGGAGGTTATTCAGATACAACTTATTCAGATTCAGGTTATAGAAAAACTTTAGTAAAAATTTCAAGAGATGGCAGAAAAGAAGATACATATAACTTTACAAGAGACGGACAAACAGTGGCAAGTCGTGTTCTTTTTGAATATGACAAAAAAGGAAATTTAGAGTGTGAATCGGTTTATATTCCCGGAACAGATTTGATAGACAATCAAACATTATATTCTACTGATAGTTGCACTAAGTACAAGTTTAGAAAAACGCCAAATGTTCCTATTTATGCAGAACATTATGAAGATGGTAGATTAGTAGAAGAAATAAGATTCCATAGTAATGGAAAATATTATGAATATTCAAAACAATACAAAGAAGATGGTTCTTATAGAGAAAATTTCTTTGATAGATATGGAGGTCAGACTCATTCTAAATCTTATACTGTAGATAATATTTTATATCAGGTAGCGGAATATAATCCTGATACAAATGAAGTAATTAGATCAATTAATATAGATATAAATACAGGTGCGACAAAAGAAACATTGTATGACGAAGAAACTGGTTATACAAAAAGAGTAATTTATAGAGATTCAAACGGAAAAGTAAAACAGATTAAAGATTATTTTATCGGTACAAAAATAATAAAACATTTATTTGAATATAATCCAGATGGATCATATTGGTATACAGAATTTGATCAATTTGGTGCTGTTATTAATAAAGAAGAACGAAATCCAGATGGCAGCAGGAAGGAATATGGATCATATAATCAAGATAATAATCAATATTATTCGAATTATACCTATACATGGAGTACAACATCATCAAAAAGTAAAGAAAACATATTATCAGATGATCAAGTTATTGAGCATGTATTAAGTGTAACGTCAAGTGTTGCTAAGAGTATCTCAGAAATTACTTCTCAAGAGTGGTCACAACTGACGAAAATTCTAGGGCTGGATAGTACAGATGAATTATTAAATATGAGTAAAGAAACTTTTAGAAAGCTTTCAAAAAGATTTCATCCTGATTTGCAACAAGATGAAGCAAAAAAAGAATATGGTGAAAAAATATTTAAAATTATACAAAATTTATATGCAAGAAATTCTGTATAATTAACAATTTTATAATAAGTAAGCAAATTTAAACTAAAAAGATAACTATTCTGATAGTTATCTTTAAGTATGTAGAAATTTACAAATTTAACATTTATTTTATTAAATGTAAAAAGGAGGGAAAATATGTATAAATTAATAATTATGGGCGTCGCAATTGCTATTGGTCTTGGAATTGGTAAATTTTTAAAAAAACAGCAAGATTTAAAGCAAAATATACAAAATGCATAAAAAATAAAAGCAAAAGTTTAACTTTTGCTTTTCAAATATTAAAAATTACAATAAAATTTTATAAAAAAGCATTTAAAAAAAAAAAGATTCATTTTGTAACTCAATAAAATCAGGGATTTTGCTCATTTTCTTTATTGCATTATTCTTTTTGTCGTAATAGAATTTTTTCAGAAATTAGATAAGAGGATTTTTATGTATGCTAAAAGATTTGTTTGAGAATAAGAATTGTTTTAAGTTGGTTTGTGGAGCAGGTAATGAGGATGCAGACGAAGTTGAAAAACTTGTGACCGTGTATTCAAAGGCTGGATGTCCTTTTTTTGATGTATGTGCAAAACCGGAGATTGTAGATGCTGCAAAACGAGGTTTAGAAAGAGCAGGTATTAAAGAAAATAGATATTTGTGTGTAAGTGTTGGAATTGATGGGGACCCTCATATTACAAAAGCAGTAATAGATGATGAAAAGTGTATTCAATGTGGAAAGTGTAAGGAAATATGCCCTCATGATGCTGTAAATTACATAGATGGGGAATACAAAGTTAAAAAGGAAAGATGTTTGGGGTGTAATCAATGTATAAAAGTATGCCCTGCTTCAGCTATATCAATGGAAACACAACTTCAGGATTATAAAGAGGTTCTTCCCAAGTTAATTGCTAAAGGACTAGATTGTATTGAGTTCCATGCTATTTCAGAAGATGAAGATGATGTAGATGATAAATGGAATCAAATAAATGAACTTTTTGATGGAATGTTATGCATTTCTATTGACCGTTCTGAGCTAGGTGACAGAAAATTAAAAGAAAGAGTAAAACGATTACTTTCAAAGAGAGAACCCTATACAACAATAATTCAAGCAGATGGTATTGCAATGAGCGGAAATGATGATGAATATGGAACAACGCTTCAAGCTGTTGCAACAGCTCAATTATTTCAAAATGAGAAAATGCCTGCATACATTATGATGTCCGGAGGAACAAATACAAGGTCAACTGAACTCGCAAAAAAATGTGGTGTTAATCCACATTGTGTTGCAATTGGTTCTTATGCAAGAAAAATAATTAAAAGATATTTAGAAATGCCAAATTTGTTTGATGATGAAAAATCTATGAGTGAAGCTGTAAGAATAGCGAAGTCATTGGTAGATATATCTTTGGAGAATATGAATAATGATTAGTCTAAAGACAAATAAATGGCAAATTAAGAATATAGATACTGTTCTTTTTGATAAAGATGGTACATTCATTGATTTACACTACTTCTGGGGTAAAATGACAGAAATGCGTGCAAGTGAAATAATGAAAACATTTGGAATGCCAAATTCCTCTTTTTCTAGGCTGTGTCTATACTTAGGTTATAATATTGAAACATCAAAAATGCTAAAAGACGGTATTACCGCAATGTATTCAAGACCTATTGTTATAGAAAAGTTTAATGAAAAACTTAAAGATGAAAATATAATTACTACAGATAAAAAAATTGAAGAAATCTTTGATTATGTAAGTTCTGAGTTTTATAAGGATATCTCAAAATATACAAAGCCAATTGAACCTGCTGTAGATTTTATAAAAAAATTAAAAAAGCGTGGGATTAAAGTAGGAATAGTAACTTCAGATGCAAAAGAATCAACTTTGTTAACCATAAAAAATTTCAAATGGGATAATTTATTTGATGTTGTTATTGGTCGAGAATCTGCAGAAAGTACAAAAGAAAGTGGTATCCCGACTAAAATGGCATTGGAAATATTATCAGCGAATCCAAAAACTTCAATTATGATTGGTGATGCACCTATGGATTATATTTCTGCAAAAAATGCAGGAATTGAAAAGACAATTCTAGTTGCTACAGGTCAAATAGATGAAGCAGAACTGAAAAAAACGTCTGATTACACAATAGAATCACTTAATGATGTAGACATATTTTAATTTATAGTATTTTGTATCTTGATTTTTTTATATTGTGGTGCAAAAATAGTAGGTATAGTAAAGAGGTATTTATGTATAGCCGTAACTCAAATCACAATCTAGCTTGGTGGCACCTGTTTTTAGAAACAGGCGTTTTGAGTTGGCGTTAATTTGAATAACTTAAAAAGATTGTATTTAGCCTGTTTCTTTGTAAACAGGCTATTTTTTGTATTCAGATTAATGTAAAGGTGAAAATAATGAAAGTAGAAAATATAGGATTAGGATTAAATATTGCAAGAAAATTTATATCATTACAAGAAGGTGGGGCAGGTCTTTCTCATATGAGATTTATACAAGATAGTGCAACAGGACTTTTACCAAAAGCAATTTTTGCACGTTCAAAGGCAGATCTTGTAGAAAACAGTTTTTTGGAATTAGCAGAATCTGCACTTGTTTATTATGGACCAGGAATAATAGGAGAAGGTGTTTTCAGAAAATTATACAGTAAAAATCTCCCTGATAAATTGAAAGAAAAAATTGCTACGCCTGCCGTTGAATTATTGAAAGAAAATTCGATTGATAATAAAAAAATTCTTCCGGTAAAAGCGGCAATAGCCTTAAGCGGTTTATCTATACCAATTGTTGAATATTCATTGAATTATATAAAAAATCTTTTGACTTTGAAGATGTTTAAACAAGGTGACTTTAATGATATTGCTAAGCTTGATAAAAATAAATCTATAAATACAGAAAAAAATAAAGAAGTGGAAAAAAGTGCAAAAAAACATATTATAGGTGCTGCCGCCGCATTTGGTGTTAGTTTAGGATTAAGTGCATTATTGTGTAAAAAAGGTAAAAATTCTAAAACTCTTCAAAACTTTTCTGAACTTATTCTTGCACCTGGAAATAAGTTAAAAAATCAGAAGTTAAAAGATTTTGCAAACAAATATATGAGTATAGATTTTGCAAATAATAATGGCAAACTTACAATGAGTAAAGGTCAACTTACTTCTTGCGTAACAATAGGTGCACTTGGCTATTTTGGTGCAGCAAATGACAGAGGTAAACAAAACTTTTTAGAAGTTCTTTTCAGAATGCCAATTGTAGGATTTTATATTATTTGTGGAAATGAACTTCTTGAAAAAGGCTTTAAAAAAATGTTGATTAAATCAGGTAAATGTAAGGAAACAATAGGTAAAAATTTAGAAGTGCCTGCTTTAAAAGATTTAACTTCATTGGCAAAAAAAATCCAAGCAGAAAAAGGTGGTAATTATAATGACATATATAAGAAATTACTTAAACAGAAAACATTAATATCAGGAGTTCCTTTTCTTTTTGGAATAGGAGTAATGGGATTTTTTGTTGCAGCTGTTTCAAGATATTTTACTCAATACAGATATGATAAAGAAAAAGCAATCAAAAATTTAAACAAGCAAACTATAAACTTTTATAAGGATAATAAGACTCCAAATGTTTTTCGTAATTTCGCATAGAATATTTGAGAGTTCTTATTTATATTAAATTTCGAAAAGTATTTTGTAAAATTGATTTATGCTTGTATAATAAGAAAATGGTTATTATAAATTTAATTGTAATATTACTTTTATTGTTAGCAAATGGTTTTTTCGTTGCTTCAGAGTTTGCATTAGTTAGTGTGAGACAAACAAGAATAAGTCAATTAGCAAATGAAGGTCATTCTACAGCAAAAATTACAGTAAAAGCATTAAAAGAACTGGATAGATATATAGCTGCGACTCAATTAGGTATAACTATTGCAAGTATAGGTCTTGGCTGGGTTGGTGAAGCTACCCTTGCAAAAATTATTCAGCCTCTTTTTGATTTTTTACCTTATGTTTCAAATACTGTTGCTTCACATACAATAGCAGTAGCAATTGCATTTGTATTAATAACTTTTATGCATGTTGTTTTGGGTGAATTGATGCCAAAATCTATAGCACTTCAATATCCGGAAGAAACTGCTTTAACTGTTACAAGACCATTAGTTTTTACTTCTAAACTATTTACACCTTTTATATTCCTTTTAAATGGTTTTGGTAACTGGTGCTTGAAATTGTTAAATATACCGCCTGCACATCCTACACATGCAGTTCATACAGAAGAAGAAATTGACATGATAATAGATGCAAGCTACAAAGGCGGAGTATTGAATGAAACAGAAAATTTTATTTTAAAAAATACATTGAAATTTTCTGATTTAACAGCTAAACAAATTATGATACCAAGATGTGATGTTGTTGCTTTACCAGTTGATATAGAACTTTTAAAAATGCAAGAGATAATACTTGAAAATCAATATACAAGATATCCGGTATATGAAGATAATATTGATAATGTTCTCGGAATTTTACATGTAAAAGATTTATATTCAGCTAAAATGAAAAATGAAGAAATATCATTAAAAAATATTTTAAGAAAGCCGTTTTTAGTTCCTGAAACTATGACAATGGATGTATTATTACAGAATTTCAAAAGTAATAAAACAGAAATAGCGATTGTTATAGATGAGTTTGGAGGAATGTCCGGAATAGTTTCTTTAGAAGATGTTTTAGAAGAAATTTTTGGCGATGTTCAAGATGAATTTGATGAAGAAGAGAATAATATAAAAAAAGTTTCAGATAATAAATATATTATGAATGGATTAATGAGAATCGATGAGTTTTTTGAGTATTTTTCAGTTAAGCATAAAGATGAAGTTGAAGTTGAAACAATAGCAGGGCTGGTACAAAAACTACTTTGTAGAATGGCAAAAGTGAACGACGAAGTTAAAATTGAAAATTTAAAGATAAAAGTTTTAGAAATAAAAGGCAGAAGAATAAAAAAGCTCTTAGTTGAAAATTTGCAAGAGTCTTAAATTAAAATATTAGATAAAATCATCAAATTATAGAATAAATCTCGTAGCAAATAATATACTATTGCTTGAGTCTTGATTATGTCCTGTTGTATTAACATAATTAAGAAGAAATTTAATATTTTCAAATGGTTTATATATTAAACCAATTGTATATTCATTAGTTGTATCATTAGGGTTGTATATGTTTCTATCAAAGATATCATATCTTCCTAAAATTGTTAATTTGGGATGAATATCATATAGCAGAGTCGTATAAAATCCTTTTGCAGAATTACTGGATTCGTAGATCCCATTATAGCCATCAGCCGCTGCATATTCTGCTTTTGCATGAAATTTTTTATAATCATATCCTGCAAAGAAAGAATATTGTTGATAACTTATATTGTATTTACCAATGTTATAACCTGCACCAAGCTTAAAATCACCGGTTTTCTCTTTTATATCAGCTAGTGGTTTAAACATAATGTAACCAGTAAAATCCATACCTTTTCCAAAATCTTGCATGAATCTTGTACTATCGTATAAACCTATATCATAATCAAGATATTTATATGTTCCAATATTTCTGACACCAACAGACATTGTATTACCAAATGTTCGACCAAGCTGTGTTTTATAAAAAGCATCTTGGCCAAATAAACTTCCACTTCCATCATGTGTTGTTGGTATACGCGTATATTGACCAAAAACAATTGTTTGTTCAGGTGTAATTTTATGTGAGATATATACCATTCTGAGCATTTGTGCAAATTTTTTATCATATCCAGGAATGTCACTTGTAAGATTAATATTGAACATTGCCTGTGTTTTATTGTCATTAAAGTTTATAGAAACTTTTGGTTCAACAGAATTAAATAGAAATTTTGTATTGTCATTCTTATTTTCAGTATGTATGTAAGATAGGTCTCCAGAGTATAAGAAATGAAATTTTACAGAGTTTATAAAGGAGTTTTCAAATTTTAGACCTTCTTTACTAAAGATTTTTAATGCATCAGGTGCATTCTCTACTTTCCCATAATATACATCAGATAAATAGTTTCCATATTGGAATAGATTTAAATTTTCTTTTTGAAGATAAACTTCTTCAATCGTGAGACCCGGAGTACAGTTAAAAATTAAAGCTATTATTAAATATATTGTTTTTTTCATAAATTTTATCTTTGAATATAAACATTGTTCAAAAGGTAAATAAAATTAGTTTTATCTCGTAAACTTTAAATTAAGACAATAATACTATTATCTTGTAATAAGATTAACATGTCAAACTAAATAGGTTGTTTTATCTTTAATCTTTATTGAATCTGTTTAGAATATTAAAGCTTATTGCGCCCGATGACTCTGCCGAGAAAAACGATTGAGTATCGTTTTTCGAGAGGGGCGAACCCTAATTTAC
>CALUUL010000005.1 GCA_944323945.1 Candidatus Gastranaerophilales bacterium | reverse complement strand
GAAGCTTCTACAGCTTCAATTGCAGATTCTGCTTTATTGCCTTCTCCTAAAACAAGCATATTATAAGCTTTTTCAACCCTATCCCAACGATTATCTCTATCCATTGCATAGTATCGTCCGCTTACTGATGCGATAGGAGGAAGTCCTGCTTCTTTTAGTTTTTCTTCTACTTGAGATAAGAATTCAACAGCACTCTTCGGAGGAGTATCCCTGCCATCTAAAAACGCGTGGAAATAAACCTTTTTTAGACCTTGTTGTTTTGCAAATTCTATCAAAGCTAAAATATGGTCTAATGAAGAATGAACACCGCCGGTTGATACAAGTCCGTACATATGAAGTGATGAATTATATTTTTTAACATGTTCAACTGCATTTAAGAATTTTTCGTTAGTAAAAAAATCACCATCTTTAATTGCTTTATTAATTCTTGTTAAATCTTGATAAACAACTCTTCCTGCACCTATGTTTAAGTGGCCTACTTCTGAGTTTCCCATTTGACCGGCAGGAAGTCCAACGTGTTCTCCATCTGCATATATTTGTATGTTTGGTTCTTCTTTGTATAATTTATCAATATTCGGAGTTTTGGCTACTAATGTAGCATTTTTGGTACTGTCTTTTGAGATACCCCAACCATCCATTATACATAATAATACTCTTTTCATAATATTCCCCTTCTTATATCATTATACTTATATTATCCGATATAAAAAAAAGATTTAAAGCCCTTATAAAAAGAATATACAAAAATCAGTACAACAAAATAAGTCCACTTTTAATATGAACCAAAAGAGCATATTTATTAATGGCTAATTTAATTGTTAATTAAATCAGTACAAACTTCTTGAACAACTATAGGAAACATTTTTTTATCTTCTCCAAGAACAAGTGCTGTACTAGGCGATTTAATCATTTCCGGAATCATTACAAAACCTGTGTACATAAAAACTCCTTTTATATATACTGCTCTTATATAAAAACAATTCCCTATGCAATTATTGTTTTAACATTAAATTTTATTAATTTAATTAATTATTTACCGAAAAGTTTCATTATCTTATCTATAAAGCCTTCTTCACTTTCAACATTGGAAGAATTTGCCCCTATCATCTTGGAAATTTTTTCTTTCAATCTTTCAGTATCAGGAGATAAAGGTGCTTTTGATAAGTATTTTTCATAACATTCTTTAGCAGATTTAATATCTTTTATTTTCTCATAACAAAAGCCCAGTTTATTATAAACCTCATAGTTATTTTTATCTGCTTTTGCCAATTTTTCATAATATTCTATAGCACTTCTGAATTCATACATATCAGCATAAACATCACCTAATCCTTTTAATGCTATGGGGTTATCAGGTTCTTGCCTTACAAGTTTTTCATAAAACTCCATTAAACTTGTTTTATCACCTGATGCTTCATTTATTTTTATAATTTCTTTAATCGCTTCAGCATTTTTTGAATCAACTCTATGCGCATTCAAATATTCAGCAAGTGCAAGTTCATATTCTTGCTTATAAGAATAACATTTACCCATATTAAAATGATATCCGTATGAATCATCTTGCGAATCTGCAACAAGTGCTCTCATTTGATATACTAAAGGATTTTGCGGTGAAAGTTCATTGAATTTATCAATGTATTCATTACATTTATCCCAATCCTTAATATTAAAATAGTATTCGGCAAACAAAGCATAATAATTAGCATTTGTTCTGTCTTGAATTGAACTTAAAACTTTTAATGCTTCTTCATTTTCACCTTTCATTAGTAAAGCTTTTGTTTTAGAATAATCATTTCTTGAATTTTCTAAAGCCTTATCAAACTGACCTTCTTTCATATATAAAGCAGAAAGATATTCAGCCAATTCATTAACCTGAGGGAATGCTTTAACACCTCTTTCTAAAACACTTATAGCAGAGAATCTGTCTCCCATCTCGGCATACAAATCTGCAAGCTTATAATATATAGCCATATCATCTTTTGTTTCAATAATTCTAAAATATTCATCTATTGCATTTTGAATTTTACCGGTATGTTCATATGCTTTAGCAAGTAAAAATCTGGCATTCACAAGTTCTGATTCTTCTGTTGTTGAAGAAATTGCTTTTTTATAATCATCTATTGATTGAGATACTTTTTCATTTAAAATCTTATACTTAGCACGAGTAATATAATATTTATACTTATTAGTACTGTCATAAATATCCATTAACTCAGAATAACCCACCAAACAATTAGGATTAACAATAACAAGCTCTTCCCAATATTTTGCAGCATCGTCTTTTTTATCCATTGTCTTTGCTAAAAGTGCAATTTTTTCAAGATACTCAGCATCATCTTTTAATTTATCATATGCCCTTTCAAGCATTTCATATGCTCTATCATATTGCTCTTCATCAATTAGCATCTGTGCTTGCATTAAAATACCGTTGCTCATTATTCTTCCTTTTTCCCTAATCTTAAAACCTATTATATAACATAAAAACAATTTAAAATAGCCTATAAATTTACCCTGGTTAGCTATATGAAAAAAATTGTATAAATCAAACGTTTGTTTTATAATAAAATAAAGGATATAAAATGAGCATGAAAAAAATTGATAAAAATTCTAAAGAACGTATTTTAAAAGCTGCGGTAAAATTATTTGCCGAAAAAGGATATGAAGGAACCAGTATAAGAGAAATATGTAAAGATGCCCAATCGAATATATGTATGATTTCATACTATTGGGGTGGAAAAAAAGAATTATATCAAGGGATTATAGATGATTTACTTTCCCGTCTTAAAGAATATGCTCAAAGTTTTATTGATTTTAAAGTTAATCCCAATACACTTGAGAAAAAAGAACAAATAAATCTGCTTATAACTATATTGGATAAATTTATTGCATTTTTTTATTCTGAAAATATATCAAAAGATATGATTATATTCTTATTGAAAGAACAACAAAACCCTGATTTTACTGTGACTTCAGAAACATTCAAATATTTAAGAGTTGTTGTGGGTGCTGTATTTAATAGAAATGAAAATGATAAAGAAATTATATTTAGAACACTGTTTATAATTTCACAAATTAATTCGCCAAGAATATTACCCTCCTTTTCACTTAAGTTATTAAGGCAAGATGATTTTGTTGAAGAAGATATTAAAATAATAAAAGAAAATTTAAAATTTTATATCAATTCTCTTTTAAAGGAGGAAAAAATTGTATAAAAGAATATTACTTTCTCTTTCATTATTACTATACAGCAGTTGTGTATTCGCTATTGAAAGAACTGAACTAAATACAGAATTTTTTGATAATTTCAACGATAGTTGTCTTTCTCAATATATAAATGAAGCAATAGAGAATAATCATAATGCAAAACAAGCAACAGCAAGGGTAGAACAATACAGGCAGCAAACAAAATCATCATTAGGAAGAGAATTACCATCTTTGAGCGTTGGTGCAAATTATTTGGGAATAAAAATCCCTAATTTAGATAACTTTCAACTAAGAACAAATGCTTTTATACTTCCATTTATGGCTAATTATGAAGCTGACATATTACTAAAAAACAGAGATAAAACAAAAAGCACTAAAAAATCATATGAAGCAAGTAAGCAAGATGAAAAAGGAATATATATAGCATTATTAACAGATGTAGCAACAACTTATACAAATATTCTTCAATATGATGAAATTATAGATAAACAAAAAGAACTGGTTAATGTCTCGCAAGAGATTTTAAATAATAATAATCGTAAATTTAAACGCGGAGTTATTAATTCAACTGTTTTAAATAATTCAAAGAAGGAATTAGAAACCTTCAAAAATGAACTTGAAAACTATGAAAAACAAAGAGAAATAATATTAATGCAGCTAGCTGTATTAACTGGTACAAGTCCTGAGAATAAAGATGAAATTCAAAGAGGGAAACTCAATAATTTTGATTATCAAAAAATAATACCCACAGAAATCGAATCAGATGTAATTTTTTCAAGGCCGGATGTAATAGAGGCAGAAACAATGTTGGAGAAAGCTCAAATAGATATCAGAATTGCAAGAAAAGAATTTTTGCCAACATTTAATATAACAGGATTATGGGCATTTAATACAATTGCATCAGGAAATTTCTTTTCTTGGGAATCTTCTTTAGCAGCATTAATAGCAGGAGCAATGCAAGATATTTTCACCGGGGGCAGAAAAATTGCAAGTCTTAAATTTCAAAAGGCGAAATACGAAGAACTTTTTGAAAACTATAAACAAGTTAGTTTAGAAGCTGTAAAAGAAGTAAATACAGCCCTATGTATAATAAAACACGATATAAACATTGATAATAATACAAATAATCAACTGATATATGAAACAAACAATCACGCTGATGCACAAAAAAAGCTAAATAGAGGAGTAATTTCTAACAATGAATATTTAAGTGCTAAAAAGAAATATATAATAGCCGAAATTGAAAAATCACAAACAAAGACTCAACGCATAGTAGATTACTATACATTATATAAAGCCGCCGGAGGTAAACTATGAAGAAAAAAATCTTATTAATAATCTTATTATTAATAATAATTATAGGAATTGTATTCACCCTAACACATAAAAATAAAAATATTGATGAACTTACATTGTATGGAAATATAGAAATAAGGCAAGTTGATTTAAGCTTCCAAGTTTCCGGTCAAATAGAAAAAATGCTAAAAGAAGAAGGTGATAAAGTAGAGAAAGGTGAATTACTAGCTACAATCGATTCAAAAGATTATAAGGCTAATTTAGATAAAGCCCAAGCTGATGTAGAAATAGCACTTGCACTTAAGAATGAAGCGGAAGATAAATTTAACAGACAAGCACCTCTGACAACCGATAACACTTTATCAAAACAAGATTATGATACTTTATTAAATACAAAAGACAAAGCAAAAGCAGACTACAATAAAGCAATAGCATCAAAAGAATTTGCTCAAAACCAACTTGATTATACAAAAATTTATGCTCCTGACAACGGAATAATAACAGTACGAGTACAAGAACCAGGAGCAACGGTAAACAAAGGTCAAATTGTTTATACAATGACAAAAACGACCCCAGTATGGATAAGAGCATACGTTAATGAAACAGATTTAGGGAATATAAAATACGGACAAAAAGCAAAAGTTTATACAGATTCAATAAACCCTAATACTGGAGAAAACCGTTCTTATGAAGGTTATATTGGATACATATCTCCTGTAGCTGAATTCACGCCAAAAACAGTACAATCTACAGAATTAAGAACAGATTTAGTATACAGAATAAGAGTCTATATAGATAACATCGATGATTATTTGAGACAAGGTATGCCAACAACAATAAAAATTGATTTGAAAAAATAACAAGAAAATGAACAGTATTATAATAAAAAATCTGACAAAAAAGTTTGGTCAAATAACTGCAATTAATAATCTTTCTCTAAATATAGAGGAAGGTAAAATTACAGGACTCATTGGTGCAGATGCTTCAGGAAAAACAACACTAATAAGACTCATAATAGGACTTTTAAAACCTGATAATGGCGAAATTTCTATTTTAAATTTAAACCCGAGCAAACAAAAATCAGAGATTACGAAAAAGATAGGATACATGCCTCAGAAATTCGGATTATATGAGGATTTAACCGTTATAGAAAATTTAAAATTATATGCTGATTTAAAAAATCAACCTTATCAATTTGAAGAAATGCTTAAATTTACAAATTTATACGCCTTTCAAGACAGACTAGCAGGTGCTTTATCAGGAGGAATGAAACAAAAACTTGGTTTAGCCTGCACTTTATTGGGCAATCCTGAAGTTTTATTACTAGATGAACCCTCCGTCGGCGTTGATCCTGTTTCAAGAATAGATTTGATGAAAATGGTACGGGAATTGATTACTCCCCAAACCACGGTTTTATGGTCAACCGCATATTTAGATGAAGCACATAGTTTTGATAAAGCAATTATTTTGGATAAAGGTAAAGTTATATTTAACTCAAGACCAACTGACTTAGCACAAACCACTGAAAAATTTGAAAATAAAGTAATTGAATTAATGGGTGGTTATAAAGAAGAAATATCAAAAATTGCAGAAAACTATCCAAAAGTAGAAAAAGATATTGAATACAGTGTTGAAGCTGATAACCTTGAAAAAAAATATGGTGATTTCTATGCAGTAAAAAATAACACATTTTGTATAAAAAAAGGCGAAATTTTTGGTTTATTAGGTCCAAATGGTGCAGGGAAATCAACCTCATTTAAAATGATGTGCGGACTTATAAAACCAACTTCAGGTAGTGCAAAAATTATGGGAATTGATATTAAAGAAAATCCTATAAAAGCACGCTCAAATTTAGGTTATATGGCACAAAAATTTTCATTATACGGATCACTTACAGTAGAACAAAATTTAAATTTTTTTGCCTCTGTATACGGAATTGGTATATTAAATAGAAAAGAAAGAATAAATGAAATTCTTGATATTTTTGATTTAAGAGGAATAGCAAATCAAAAATCAGAAAGCCTTCCATTAGGATATAAACAAAGGCTTTCAATGGCATGTGCTTTAATTCATAATCCACCTGTTTTGTTTTTAGATGAACCCACATCAGGTGTTGATATAATTGCTAGGCATAAATTCTGGAATCATATAAAAGCCTTAGCAAAAAAAGGCGTAACAATATTAGTAACAACACACTTCATGGATGAAGCAGAATTTTGTGACAGAATAAGTCTGTTTTATAAAGGACAAGCAATAACAATAGGAACACCAAAAGAACTTAAAATAAAAGCAAACGCAAAAACAATGCAAGAAGCATTTATCAAACTTATTCAGGAGGGAGATAAATGAAGATATTACTTGCTTTAATAAAAAAAGAATTTAAACAAATTATAAGAGATCCAAGCAGCATAATTATTGCTTTTGTACTGCCATTTATCTCCATTATGATATATATGTACGGAATAAATCTTGACTCTGTAAAAGTAAATATTGGAATTAAAAATGATGATGCCAATCCAGAGATAACTACACTCGTAGAATCTTTTGGTAAGAACAAATATATTAATTCCATATCGTATAACAATGAGAAAGACATAACTCAAGCAATTACCCGCTCAAAAATAAAAGGTGCAGTTATCATACCAAATGATTTTTCAAAAAAATTATCAAAAGGTGAAAGTTCCGAAATTTTGGTTATAACAGATGGTTCTGAAGTTAATACGGCAAACTATATTCAAAACTATGCTTCATCTATAACAAATGGTTGGCTAATGACAAGCAAATATAAATACTTGGTAAAACCTCCATTAATAAAGACAGAGTTAAGAGCTTGGTACAATCAAGATTTAAACAGTCACTATTTTATCCTGCCAGGATCAATCGCAATAACTATGACTTTAATAGGCATTTTATTAACAGCACTTGTAGTTGCAAGAGAATGGGAACGAGGCACTATGGAATCTCTTTTAAGCACAAAAGTTCGAAAAATCGATATTGTATTAGGCAAATATGTACCATACTTTTGCGTAGGTTTTGCTTCTATGATATTTAATGTTTCTATGTGTATAGGTGTATTCAAAATACCATTTAGAGGGAATTATCTTGTATTTTTTATTGTAAGTTCTCTATTTTTATTCACTCTTTTAGGAATAGGACTTTTAATTTCTTCAAAACTTAAAAATCAATTTTTAGCAAGTCAAGTTTCTCTAGGTATAGGTTTTTTACCTGCACTATTACTTTCGGGATTGATTTTTCCAATAAGTTCAATGCCATTATTTTTTCAGTATTTAACAGGAATTTTACCACCAAAATATTTCATAATTTTTGTAGAGAGTGAATATATGGCAGGAACTATTCCGGAAATAGTATTTATAAATTCCATTTTTCTTACAATATTAGGAACAATTTTATT
Organism: Candidatus Gastranaerophilales bacterium; assembly: GCA_944323945.1. The sequence goes on along the minus strand of CALUUL010000005.1, from coordinate 57,826 downwards.
CATTCTTGTATACAAAAGTACAAACATGAGATTAGAAAAATGATAATAGATAGTTTAAGACGAATTATAGCATTAATAAAAAAAGAACTTACAACAACGTGGAAAGATCCAAAATCAAGAAGCATAATAATTGGTCTGCCATTATTACAATTAATCATTTTTGCAAATGCTATAACAATGGAAGTAAAAAATATTGATGTAGCAGTAATAGATAGAGATAAATCTGTAGAATCAAGAGAATTATTATCCTACTTTGAGGATTCCCCCTACTTTAGAAAAATATATTATTCTAACAATGAAAAAGAATTTAAAAATCAAATTGATACTCAAAAAGCAAAAATAGGTATATATATAAATAATGACTTTTCAAGTTCAATAAAATCAGAGAAACAAACACAAGTACTAATTGTTTTAGATGGTAGACAAACAAACTCTGCAGCAATAGCAGGTAGTTATGCTTCTGAAATAATAAATTCTTACGGAAATAAAATATCAAACAACCAAGGAGCAAGTATAAATACAGTAGTTAGAAATTGGTACAATCCAAATCTTGAATACCGTTGGTTCATCATGACAGTTATTATAGTAATGCTATCCGTTGTTATAGCAATGCTTCTGACAGCACTATCAATTGCAAGAGAAAGAGAAATGGGAACATTTGACCAATTAATTGTAAGCCCGTTATCATCAATTGAAATAATGATTGGAAAAATCGTACCACCATTAATAATCGCAATGTTCTTAACTTGCTTAATGACTTTAATTATAATATTTGGATTTAAAGTACCATTTGCAGGTTCTATATTATTATTTTTAATATCTATATTTATATCTTTATTTTCTATTGTTGGTGTAGGTTTATTTATTTCTTCAATATGTAAAACTCAACAGCAGGCAATATTAGGAGTAATAACATTTCAAATGCCTGCAATATTACTTTCTGGATTTATATCGCCCATTGAAGATATGCCAATAGGATGGCAATACTTAACTATGATAAACCCTGTAAGATATTTTATGACATTATCAAGAGGAATTTTTCTAAAAGGAATGGGAATTGAAGATGTCATGTCAAATATAATCCCACTAATCATTATAGCAGTAGTAACATTGTCACTGGCAAGCTGGACATTCAAGCAAAAACTCGATTAATAAGAAGTCCTTAATTCGTACATACTACTTTTATACGAAAATTACAAAAGGTGTAATTAATTTATTCAACATTATGTATGATTTAAAAACAGATTCGGACTGCTAATATTAACCTATATTCCTTGGAAAAAACGATGATACACATATCCCTAATCTACAGCTATGATTAAATCATAGCTTTTTTCTTATTGTTTGATATAAATATTAAAAACTTCTCTATTTTTTTGAGAACTAATATTTTCTTTATCACTGGAATAAATTTGTACAAAACCAAGTTCTTTGGGTAAAACAAAATTTTCTTGAACAATATAATATTTTGCACCAACAGGAAATTCTTGTTCTTGTTTCTTTGTAGATTTTGAAAAATTAAAATAAGATACATACTGTTTTATATTTTGATTATAAAATTTCTTATCAGATAAATAAGCTGAAATTGATGAAAACAGATACGGATAACCAACAACAATAAATGTTTTTTCTTCATATAGATTTTTATCTATATATTTTGCAATCTGTTTTCCACCTGAAAAATTATAATTTAAGTCACCTAATATAACTATCGGCGACAAAATAGTACTAAAAATAAATACAATATTAAATGCAATAATCAAAATTTTATTAGTTTTACCTGCTAATTGATTTTTTACAATCCAAAAACAAAAAACTAATATTAAAAGTAAAATATATGCTTTTTGATAAGGAACACCGCCAAACCATACTTTTGCATATACATATATAAAATATAAAAAGCTAACAACGAAAATCACGGCAATTTTTAGATTAGATTTTAACAATCCATATATTATGGAAATTATTATTAACAAAAACAATATAAAATTTATAAATTCTAAATTTTTAAATAAGGGAATAGAATAATTCAACGCATAATCAGAAAGAAGCTTTATAATATTTGAACATGATTGTGAGTATTGAGTTATAATATAATTTTCACTTTGTGAATCTTTAAACATAAAGAAGAATGATAAAAAATTAAAAGATAATAACAATAAAGGTAAAAGTATCTTATAGTTTTTCATTTTAATTGCTTTTTTTAAACATTCAATAGAAAAAATGAAAGAAATAATAAGAGAAAATCCTAACATAAGAAGATGAGTATTTGAAAGAAGAATTATAAAAATAGAGTATAAATAAGGTTTTTTATCTCTATCTTGATATAGCAAAGCAAGCATAAAAAGAGAAATAGGAATTAAGGAATAATTCCTTGCAACAATAGGAATAAAATATAATAAACCTGAAGAAAAACATATAATAAATTTCTCAAAATTATTAAATGGTGATTTAAAAATAAGTATTGCAATTGAGATAAAAACTAATAATAAAGAAAAAAATTGCATTATTCCAACAGAAAATCCCAATTTTGCAAAAGGATATAGAATTAAATACCACAAAAAAGGATGTCCTTCAGTTCTGACTGCGCTAAATATATCAAAAAAGTTCAAGTCTCTTACAATACACCATACTTGAGCTTCATCTCGCCACAGTTCATGATGAAACATTGTAAACACAGTTATTACAAGCCAAAAAATTAAAATCGTTATATTAAACTTATTTACAAAAAAGAATTGTTTTATTTTTTGCATATGACATATCCCTATACAATTTTATGATACAACAAAAGATTCATAGAATTACTAATGTAACACTTTGTAAGTCAAAGAAGTTAATTTACTTGTACATAAGACATGTTTTTTATATTCTTGAAGGGTCGTGCTGAATTAAATTAGTCGAGGAAGTTGGAGATTAAATATGATAAACCGCATTGTTTTTTTTAGTATTCTAAGTATGATATTATGCACACAAAAAGCAAATGCGTTCAGTGTCGATGAAGCAATAGAAAAATACTTTGCCCCATTTTCAGATGAATTTTCAAATTTTATATTTGCCCCAATAACAATTTTTGGTGCAGAGGTTCCAATCTTAATATTTTTGATGATTGCAACAAGTATTTTTTGTACTTTCTATCTTAGAGGTATATGTATTTGGGGGTTTAAACACGCATTATTTCAAATATTTCACAAAAAAGATAATGATGGTCACAAAGGTGAAGTATCATCATTTGGTGCATTAGCTACCGCCTTATCAGGAACAATAGGATTAGGGAACATTGCAGGAGTTGCAATAGCAATTTCAATAGGTGGACCTGGTGCAATGTTTTGGATGTGTTTTGGTGCGATTTTTGGCATGGCACTCAAATTTTGTGAAGTTACATTAGCGTTGAAATATAGAAAGTTTAATAAAGACGGAAGTGTATCTGGTGGTCCTATGTTCTATATAGAACATGGTTTTGCACAAAAAGGATATCATAAATTAGGTAAAACATTGGCATATATATTTGCACTTGCATGCATACCTGGTACTGTAGGTGGTGGCTGTATGCTTCAAACAAATCAAGCAGCAGAACAATTCATATTAATTACAGGCGGTAAAAACAGTTTTTTCTATGACCATACTTGGGTATTCGGATTTATAGTTGCTTTTATAATCGCACTTGTAATTGTAGGTGGAATTAAAAGTATAGCAAGGGTTACTTCTAAAGTAGTACCTGCAATGTGTATTTTGTATATACTTGCCTGCATAATTATAGTAATCACAAATTTTACACATATACCACATGCCATATATACAATATTCAAAGAAGCATTTTTCCCTAATGCCATATATGGTGGAATTATAGGCACAATTATAATAGGCTTAAGACGTTCAATACAATCAAATGAAGCAGGTATAGGTTCATCACCAATCGCATATGCAGCAGTAAAAACCAATGAACCGGCTTCTCAGGGTTTTGTTTCAATGGTAGAACCATTTCTTGATACAGTTGTTGTATGTTCAATGACAGCATTCGTTATTATTGTAACTGGCGAATATCTAAACTACACAGATGGTATTACAGGCGTTCAATTAACGTCTTCGGCTTTTGCAACAGTAATGCCATTTTTCCCTTATATACTTGCATTAGTAATCATTCTATTTGCTATATCAACAATTTTATCTTGGGCATACTATGGACAAAAAGCTTGGACATTTTTGGTTGGAGAAGGCAAAAAACGTATCAAATGTTATCAATTTATATTTTGTTTATTTATAATTATTGGTTCAACAATGAACATAAAAAGTGTAATAGATTTTACTGATGCAACATATCTTGTAATGGCTGCACCAAACTTAATAGCAATTTTTGTAATGCTAAAAGACATAAAAGCAGAATTAATTGGATATTGCAAAAGACATAATCTAATATTCAAGTTGAACAAAGCATGGTTTAAAAATGAGCAATGATTTAAAAAGAACATTAAATTTAAAAGATTCCATATCAGTAGTAGTAGGATCTATGGTTGGATGTGGAATATTTATTGTATCGGCAGATATTGCTAGACAAGTAGAAACTGCATTTTTATTATTAATTGTATGGATATTAGCAGGGTTATTTTCACTATCAGGTGCAATAGCATATGCAGAACCCGTATTAAACATAAAAGAAGACGGTGGACAATATATATTCCTAAAAAAAATGTTTAATGATTTAACTGCATTTTTATATGGCTGGTCGTTGCTTCTTGTAATACAAACTGCAACCATTGGAGCTGTTTGTATTGCTGTTGGAAAATTTCTAGGGATAATATTTCCTCAAATAAGTTCAACTAATTATATTATTGAAACATCTTTCTTCTCTTTTTCAACACAACAATTATGTGCACTACTTGTATGCTGTTTATTAACTTATATAAATTCCCGTGGCATAAAATATGGTGTAATAACACAAAATATTTTTACAATAACAAAAGTTATGTCTATAGTCGGAGTCGTTGTTTTTGGCATATTCTTAGGGTGCAATATTAATGTAATAACTGATAATTTTCCATATCTATTAAAACTATCAGATTTTTCATTTTCAACATTAGAGGTTATTTCTACAGCAACTGTTGGTGCTATATTTGCAATGGTTACCTGGAACAATATAACTTTTATCTCAGCAGAAGTAAAAGAGCCTGAAAAAAATATTCCTCAATCTTTATTTTGGGGAGTCATTATAGTAATGGTGCTCTATCTTCTTATAAATATATTATATGTATGTTCAATTCCTATAGAACAAATAAAAACAGCACCTGAAGATATTGTTGCAGTAGTTCTAATGCAAAATATAACTGGTACTATAGGTAAAATTATCATCGCAATAATAATACTAATATCTGCTTGCGGAAGTGCAAACGGATTAATAATGACAGGCGCTAGAGTATATTATCAAATGGCAAAAGATGGATTACTTTTCGATAAACTTGCAGCTGTGAACAAAAAAACAAATGTTCCGGAAAACTCATTATTATTACAATGTATTTGGTCATCAGTTTTCATTATTTTTTGCGGTAATTATAGTGAATTACTCGATTATGTTATATATGCTGCTTTAATTTTTTATGTATTAACCGCAATTGGAATTTTTGTATACAGAATAAAGAATAAAGAAACAATACAAAATAAAGTTAATAGTATATTTGGAGTATTTTTTATTATAATAGGAAGTTTCATAATATATTCTTTAACAATAAATAAGTTTGCAAACTCAATAAAAACGCTATTTATTATCGCAACCGGAATTCCAATATATTATGCCTGGAAAAAATCAAAGTTTTCTAGAACTTGTATAAAATAAGATAAAAAGGTATCATATACTTATTAAATAAGAAATTAAGAGGTATGATATGATAATTGATGACTTATTAAAAGAAGTTGTACAGTATAGAGCAAGTGACTTACATATTTCAGTAGGATTGCCACCAGTTATAAGAGTAGACGGTAACTTATTAAGAACAAAATATCCGCCATATACACCTGAAGGCGTCGAAGAGTTATTATTTCCAATGCTAAATAATGAACAAAGAAGAACATTAGAACAAACTTGGGAACTTGATATGTCATATGGATTAAAAGATTTGGGACGTTTCAGGGTTAATATATATAAAAACAGAGGGACATATGCTGCAGCTTTCAGAACCATTAATAGTGTAATTCCATCATTTGAATCATTGGGATTATCAGATGTTGTACGTACAATCACAGAACGTCCAAGAGGTCTAATATTAGTAACAGGTCCAACCGGTAGCGGTAAATCTACAACACTTGCTTCTATGATAGACTATATCAATGAAACAAGAAGTGAACATATTTTGACAATTGAAGACCCTATCGAGTTTGTACATAAATCAAAGAAAAGTGTTATTCACCAAAGAGAACTAGGCCAAGACACACGTTCATTTGCAAATGCACTAAAGTCATCATTAAGAGAAGATCCTGATATTATTCTTGTAGGTGAAATGCGTGACATTGAAACTATAGGTCTTGCACTAACAGCAGCGGAAACAGGTCACTTAGTTTTTGGAACACTGCATACATCATCTGCAGCTCAAACAATAGATCGTATTATTGACGTATTCCCGGAAGGGCAACAACAACAAATACGTGTTCAATTAGGTGGATGTTTAGAAGCAGTATTTGCTCAAACACTATTACAAAAATTACAACCGGACGGAACAAAAAAGGGTAGAGTTATGGCACAAGAAATTTTAGTAAAAACAAATGCTGTAGCCAATATGATTAGAGAAGGTAAATCTGCACAAATTTATTCTGCTATACAAACAGGAGGCGGTGCAGGCATGCAAACACTTGAAGCAGCACTAGCAGAGTTATACAAGAAAAAACTTGTAACCGCAGAAGATGCTTTAATGAAATCACAAAGACCTGATGAATTAAGAAGACTTGCTGGAATTAACACAGATTAATCAGCAAACATAAAATATAAAAGTAATTATCAAATCGGCCATAAGCAAAAATACAGTAGTTTTTATGGCCGCTTTTGTTGTTGATATTCCAACACTTTTAGCACCACCACTAGTCTGATAACCTTGCGTAGCACATACAAGAGGAATAATTATGCCAAAAACAAAGCCTCTTAATATACTTATGTAAATATCTCTTGTATTAAGCCATAACCAAACAGAAGAAATATAACGGTTAGGATGAAGATCTATTGCATAATAAGAAATAATCATTCCGCCAAGAATACCAAATAACTCAGCAAGTATAACAACCATAGGAACAGTAATTGCACCTGAAATAATTCTTGGAGCAAAATAATATCCAATAGGATCAACTTTTAATGTTTTTATAGCATCAACTTGTGATGTAACCTGCATATTAGCTATTTCAGCACTTATAGCAGTACCGGCTCTAGCGCTAATAGCTAAAGCTGCAAATCCTGGAGCTAACTCACGAATAAGAGCAACTGCAAGAAAGCCTCCGACATAACTTTCAGCGCCTGTCATTAAAAACTGTTTTGAAACTTGCAATGCTATTACAACTGCAGCAATAAAAACAATACTTAATGCAATTGGTAATGAATCGTAACTTATCATAGCTGCTTGAGACATTACATTTTTCCATTTAACATTTCCGCCCAAAATGTACTTCAATGTTTGGATAAAATTTTGTACACAAAGTCCTAAAAAGCTAATCATCTATATAAATTCATCCTGTTTTATATCACAAAACTATTCTACCACAATAACTTACATATTTCTTGCAAAAAACGACGCCACTTCTCTTATTGGAATAAAATGAGAGATTGGTCTCCCGTGAGGGCAAGTATATGGATTTTTTGTAGTCCTTAATTTTTTAACTATTTCTTCCATTTGCCAAGGAGTCAATTTATCACCTGCTTTTATTGCAGCTTTACATGATGTTGTTATTAATATTCTCTCTTCAATTGTATCTAAATCACTATCAGGTGAATTTCTTAAATTTTTAAGTAATTCAGAAAGAATATCTTTTGGTTTCACATTAGACAATACTTGGGGTATTTTTTTAAATATAATTTGCTTATCCGAAACTTTTTCTATTTGATATCCGAACTTTAAAAGATTAGATTTTGCATTATCAAGAATTTCCATATCCTCCGATTCTATATCTAAAACATCAGAAATTATTAATAACTGGGATGCTATCTCTTTTTGCGATTTTAAAGTTTCATATATATAGCGTTCTTCAGCTATATGCTGATCTATAATTTCAAGGTTATCTTCATTTTCAACAAGAATATAAGTATTTTTCAACTGACCTATAACATTTATTTTATTAGCCTTTACAGGTGTTTCAAAATTTATTTCTATTTTAGTTTGAGAATGTTCTTCAAGCTCTATTTTCTCATGCTGTTTTTTCACATTTAAAGGAAAAATTGTTTCTTTCTCATCTTTTTCTAATATTTCAACTTTTTCTGAAAAAATTTCAGAAAATGGCACAACTTTATCTTCCTCTTTCACAATTATATTTGATTGTTCAATATTATTAGAAGACAAAGCATAATTTACAGCACTTTGAACAAAATTGAAAATTTGATTAGGATTTTTATATCTTATCTCTCGTTTAGTAGGATGTGCATTAACATCAATTTCTTCAGGATTAATATCAATATTAATAACAACAAATGGATAACGTCCGTTTGGCATCATATTTTTATATGCCACATCAATAGCTTTCATTAAAATTGGACATTTTACAACCCTTGAATTTACAAATGTATAAATAGATTTTTTACTTGAGCGTGTATAACTTGGAACAGAAACAAAACCAGAAATAGTAATACCCGATAATACATCTGTTTTCTTAACTTCTTTGAGTTCTTTTAATATGTCAGTCGAGTATATTTCTGTAATTCTGGTTAACAAGTCAGCATTTTGAGTTGTATTTACTATAGTAGAGTTATTATTTTTAAGAATAAAAGCAATCTCAGGATGTGAAATAGCAAGTGATTGAATTAATTCTTGAATATAAGCAAATTCTGTTTTTGCACTTTTTAAAAATTTAAGACGTGCCGGTTGGTTAAAGAATAAATCTTGAACATCCATAATTGTGCCCTTTGCACATCCTACTTTAGATGTTTTAACAACAGAATTTTGAGATTCAACACAAGTACCATAATCAAAATCAGCAGTCCTTGTCGTACATGTAACTTTAGCAATAGAAATAATACTAGCCAAGGCTTCACCTCTAAAGCCAAGTGTTTGAATATTAAAGAGACTATTTTCATCTGTTAATTTACTTGTAGCATGCTTTGTAAAAGCAAGTTCAATATCATCAGGATGAATTCCTGAACCATTATCTGCAATACGAATATTACGACATTCATTTGAAATAGAAATTTCAATTTTTGTCGCTGCTGCATCAATAGAATTTTCAACAAGCTCTTTAACAACACTTGCAGGTCTTTCTATAACTTCACCTGCTGCAATTTGATTTATAAGATTAACACTTAACAGTTTTATTCTATTCATATGTATATTTTAATATACGAAAACAACATAAGTTATTATTTTTTAGAATTGTTACAAAAAATAAGTGAACTACAAAATAATTAAATATAAAAATACATTTTATAAAACTGGTGATATAATAACATTATCTTGCGGGTGTAATTCAGTGGTAGAATGCAACCTTCCCAAGGTTGACGTCGGGGGTTCGAGTCCCCTCGCCCGCTAATTATAAAGATTTTACAGATATGATAAAAGATACAATAATTTTTGATTTAGATGGAACTCTATTAAACACACTTGAAGATTTACATGCCTGTTTTAATAAAGCAATAACAGAATATGGATACCCTAAAAGAACTTTGGAAGAGATTAAAAGTTTTGTAGGGAATGGAATAAAGAAAGCAATTGAAAGAGCACTTCCAAGCAATATAGAAGAGTGTGAGTTAAACAAAATTGTTAACTATTTCAAAAGCTATTACGAAGATCATATGTTAGACCTGACAAAACCATATGATGGCATAATAGGCATGCTTGAAGATCTAAAAGCAAATAACTATAAATTAGCTGTAGTTTCAAATAAATATGATGCAGCAGTAAAACAACTTTGCAAAAAATATTTTGGTAAATATATAGATATAGCAATTGGAGAGAGTACTGGAGTACGTAAAAAGCCTGAAATAGATGGAGTTATGAAGGCAATAAAAGAATTAAATTCAAGTATTGATAATTCAATTTATATAGGAGACTCCGATGTAGATATAAAAACCGCGAAAAATGTAGGAATTCCTTGCATAAGTGTTTTATGGGGATTTAGAGATAAAGATTTTTTAATACAAAATGGTGGAAAACTTTTTGCAGAAAAACCAAAAGATATAATAAAAATAATTGAAAAAAAATTATATTTAATATAGTATAAAATACAGCGGATACAAAATGCCGGAGTGGCGAAATTGGTAGACGCATCAGACTCAAAATCTGACGCAGCTCACCCTGCGTGCCGGTTCGAGTCCGGCCTTCGGCAAATATATTAAAGACCCTTTAATAGGGTCTTTTTTAATAGCAATTCGAGTGAACAAATACGAAAAATGGAAATAAAGAATTTTTATTTTAAATATAGTTTGTTGCAGACAATATGGAACACATTGTTCTAAATTAGCTGTTATCCCCTAGGTATTAGCTACTTATTAAAAATAATTTTTAAAAAAAAAGACCGAATAATTCGGTCAAACAGTTTACGAGTGAGAGTGGAATATGTATAGCTTTATAATAATTGTTTGAATATATTTCGTATATTATCCGATTGTATATTTTTCAGTATATAGCAAACTCCCCTTTCGGCTATTATTTTTTATTAATGCAATGACGATAAGCATTTCATCACAATTATTAATTTTTGTTAAGAAAATATATATTTTATATCTACGTTTTAGCAATTTTTTATATAAAAAATACTTTATTAAAGTGTGAGAGATGAATAAGAAAAGAGAAAACTCAAACACAAATAAACAAGAGATATTAAGAGAGAAAAACAAAGCAAACTAATCGACTACAAGATTGAATGGGAACAGGGAACAGGAAAAAAACACAGTACGCGTACTAAACTTTTTATTAAAAACCTATTTTTAATTACATAAATACCTTACACACTTACCTTACTTACACACGATGGATAGTAAAAAATTTTTCTTTTACATTCCGAATTGTTTGGGACATTATATGTCCCTTTTTTTTATTTTTATAAACAATTAGTGAAATATATATTTAATGATATAAGAACCATAGAGAAGTACGCCAATAATCAAACTAATAATTGCAACTAACAGAACCATTCCAGCAGACATATCTTTAGCCATTTCAACGAGTTTAGAATAATTATTTTTGTAAACTGCATCTAATGTAAATTCAATCGCCGAATTTAAAAGCTCACAAACAAGAACAAAAGTTATCATAATAATTACAATACATACATCAGTAATTGAAAATTTCAAAAACAAAGCTAAAATTATTGCAATAAAAGAAAAAATAACTTCTATTGCAAAATTACGCTGTGAATATAATGCTAATTTTAAGCCATGAATAGCATGTGATATACTTTCCCAGACATTTGAAGATTTAAATTTTGTCATAATAGAACTGCCTTTGCTTTATTTTGATTTTCAACCATAAAATTATAGTCATCCACAGATTGATGATCAAAACCTAATAGATGTAAAATTCCATGTGCAACAATAAAATAAAGTTCATCATTATATGAAACATTATTTTCTTTAGATTGTTCTTCTATTTTATCCAAAGAAACAATTATTTCGCCCAAATTTACTTCTCCATCAAATATATATTGTTCTTCCTTTGGCGAATCAGCAAAGATTGCAAATGTTATTACGTCAGTGGGAGAATCTTTCTGTCTATATTCTTTGTTTATTCTATGTATCTCTTCATTATTTACAAAGACAATATCAAAACAAACTGTATTATATTCATAATCTTTCAAACAAGATTGAGCCATTACTGTTGAATCAGCAAAAATATATTCCGCCATTTTCACAATATCTTTATGAATAGGAATTTCATCAATATTATATTCTTCGTATGTATTTTCAAGAAAAATATTTAAATTAATCATCTTTTTCCTGCTTTAATTTTTCTTTATTCTGTATATCTTCAATAGCTTCTTGATACTTAATTCTCTTATGGAAGACACTTCTTAATACCCTTGAAAGCGTTGATGCAATAACCTTAATATCTTTCAATGTCAAAGGACTCTCAGACAATTGATTATCATCTAATCTATCTTTGATTATTTTATTAATCAAAGCATCTAATTCTTCCTGAGAGTGATCTTTCAAAGTTCTTGAAGCAGATTCAACAGCATCAGCAATCATTAATATTGCAGTTTCTTTTGTGTTCGGTCTTGGACCATTGTATCTAAACTGTTCTTCTTTTACATTTTCTGCACCTTCTTGAGCGACAGCTTGGTTATAAAAATAACTGGCAAGAGAATCACCGTGGTGTTGTGTCATAAAATCTTGAATAACTTCAGGTATATTATATTCTTTTGCAAGAGATACACCATCTTTAGTATGAGAAGTAATAACCATTTTACTTGAACGAGGAGTCAACTTTTCATGAGGATTTTCTATTCCGCTATATGTTTGATTTTCTACAAAAAATAATGGTCGAACTATTTTCCCCACATCATGATACAACGCCCCAACTCTTGCTAAAATCGGATCTGCCCCTATAGCTTCAGCTGCTGATTCTGCAAGATTAGAAACTCTTAAACTATGTTCAAAAGTTCCAGGTGCCGCTTCATGTAATTTTTTCAATAACGGTTGATTATAATCGCCTAATTCTGCCAAACCAAATGTAGTAATTACTTTAAAGGTATTTTCCAAAATAGGAATCATTCCCAACGCAAATACACCGGAGAAAAATCCGTTAATTAATGCAGCAACTATATCTTGTCCCAATTTAATAAAACCTAAGTCATAATATACACACAATATTATTAACGCCATAACAACTGAGGTATAAACACCAACTTTTATCAAATCAAACCTTCTTGAATATTTTATAGTTGTCATTCCTATAATTGAAGCTATTACGGATAAAATAAATACAGACATTGCAAGTGCGGAAAATTGCAACGACAATGTAATTATAGTAATAAACGTTACGGTAATAAAAAATGCTGATCGCGGATTCAAAAAAACAGATAAAGTTATTGCAAAAAATGGAAACGGTAACAAAAATACAGACCAATTTACAGGCAAAAATACAGCTAAAACAGATATAAACACACATAGAAATGCAACTATTGACAAATGTCTTCTATTTAAATATTTCTGTTCAAAAGATTTAAAATAATAAAATACAGAAATAATACCAATTCCGACAAGCCCCAAAATTCCAAGTACACCTAACAGATTAATTCGTGGTATATTATATCCTGCTTTACTCAAAGCTTCTTTCTTTACTTGTGTAATTGGTTCACCTACATTTACAATTACATCACCTTTATTAAATTTAACTTTTATTGGTGTAATTTTTTCTCTTTCAAGCTTCCTTGCTAAAGCTGTTGCTTCTTCATCAATAATCATATTTGGAACAATTACTTGTTCTAATAGTGCAGTAATTACTTTTATTTTGTTATTTGTAGTATTAACCTCGATATTACGTCTTATAATTTTAGATAATGAATTTTCTTCAAAATCCTTTTCTGTAATTCCTTCATTTAAGACCAAATCTAACGTTTTTTCTGATGTTTCAAATACTCTATTAAGTACTTCATCATTTGCATTCAAGAAAAACGAAAATACAAAAGCTTTTGTATAACTATCAGGGATATCAAACAAAACTTCCAAATCCTTTTGTTTCGTTTTTTCGTCATCTTGGCTTTCTCTTATTGCTTTTACTTCAGAAATAATCTCAATTAAATTATTTTTTATATAAGCATTATCGGCAGGAGAATATACAACTCCTACTTTTTGAGCTACTTCTTTTCTCCTTTTTTCTGTTTTGATAGTATCTATAACCTCAATATTTCTTGGGGCTATAATCATCTTTTTACTTGTATTATCCGAGCCTGCTATAGGTTGGAACAAAATGTATTTAGAAACCAAAATTCCGGTAAGAATCAGTGTAAATATTATAATTAAACCTATATTTACCAATACTTTAGGTGATTTTAATCCTGACAATTTTTTATTAATATCAAATTTTTTCATATATTAAACCATTATTTTTTATTACTCTTCATAAGATTTTACAACAAGTGATATTTTTTGCAAAATTCGTTAAGTGTTTGAACTTTTATTTTGTAAATTATATAATTATTTCTATAGGGTAATTTCTCTAAGCAGAAATTTGGCAGATATTTTAGTATGGACATAAAAAACAAATATATTAAGCTATTATTTAGGTTTTTAATAATTATTTCAATACTTGAGTGTATATATCTTTTTGCCATTCCTACTATATTGGAATATTTTTTAAACAACAGTACTATAACAAGAGTTTTGGATGCAAAAACAAATGCAAAAATTGAATATTCTTATATAAAAATAAACACACATATAAAACCACAAATATCATTAAACACAAATAAAATTAAAATCTCAGATAAAACCGGAAATTACATATTTCTAGATGCTGATAATATTCATATAGATTTAAATCTATTACCATTGGCAATAAAAAAACTTAATCCTCAAAATATACATTTTGATAATATTAGAATAAATATTATTAAGGATAAAAATGGTAATTACAACTTTCAAAAATTATTTCCACATAAAAATAAAAAATCTTTTAAACTAAATTTCAATAATACGAAAATAAATATTATAGAATATAACATAATATCAAAGGATGAAGAATTAAAACAAGAGTTCGGATTAACTGGTAACCCACTATATATAAACAATTCAAAAAAAGCATCAACAATTCAAATAGAAACAAAAGGACAATTAAAAACACTAGACAATGTAAGTGATTTTGATATTAATCTTCAAACAAAATATCCTTTTAACCCCCAAAACTTAAATAAAGAAAATATAATAGGAACTTGCTTTATATATAATTTAAACTTAAAACCATTTCTTCCTATAATAAAAAGTTATATAAATAAAGATATTACTAAATTTGATGGATTTATTGATTTTATACAATTATCAGGCATTCAAACAGATAATAAAAATAACAATATTATAATAAATACTAAATTTAGAAATATAATATTTGATAAAAAAGACTGGAAAAACTATATAAGTGCAAATGGAGATAATAAACTTAATGCAAATATTAAGTTGGAAAATAAAACAATAAAAGTTGAATCATTAAATTTTAAAGCAGATAAAGTAAATATAAAAAGTAATGGTTATATTTATTTAGAGAAAAAACCTAAACTTGATATAGAAGTAAAAGTAACAGATTCAAAAGCAGAAAATATTGTACCATTACTTCCCCCAACTATTCCACCACAATACAGGACATTAGAAAAAGTAAAAAAATATGGTGTATTTGGAGATATAGATGGAAATATCAAAATACAAGGAAATATTCCGCAACCGGATATAACAGGTTATGTAAAGGGTAGAAATATACATGTATTAGATAAATCAATACACAATCTTCATAAAGGAAGTGTTGATATTAAATTTGATAAACGTATTTTAAATATGGATATATTAGTTGAACTTTTCAATAATCAAAAAGCAAAAATCAACGGATATGTTTATATGTATCGAGACGGCATTAATAATGTGACAGTTAAAACAACAGATAATATAGATTTTCCTTTAGCTCAAAAAATAGTTGTACCAATAAGCAAAGTATTTAACTTCCAACTTGGACCAATACCTGAAATGAATATAACTTCAGGGAACGGTATTATTAATATAAATATACAAGGCTCAATGGATTATGTTAACATAAACGGATACTCTAAATTTGATAAAGCACGTCTCACATATAATGGATTATATGGCGAAGTTATTGATGGCAAAGGAATTATTAATTTTAAAGAAGATATTATCTCATTCAAATCAGAAAAAGCTTATATAAAAACAAATCCATTAAATATTGAAGGGAAAGTAAGAATAAATAAAAATTTAAACTTCAATATTTCATCCCTCAAGGCAGAAACAAAAGATATACTTGAAATAATAAATAATAGCGAACTTCTAAAAGATGTAAAAGAAGGTTTAGTAATAATAACAAAAGCAAATGGCCCAGCTAAATTATTTATAAATCTGACAGCAAAAATTGTACCTGTACCTTTTGGACAACCGCCATTACCACCAGATGAAGCATTTGAAGACATGAAAGTAAAAGGTTCCTTATATCTATTAGGAGATTCTTGTAATATTGAAGGCTTCGAAACACCAATTGATGATATAAAAGGTATAGTTGATTTCACTGAAACCAAAACAACTCTTAATAATATAGAAGGTGTTTCTGGAACATCTCCTATTACAATAAACGGAACAATTATTAATGATTTAATCAAAAGAATTCCTGATGTAGATATAACTATAACAAGTAAGTCAGTTAATTTAAAAGATACGATAAGATTTTTAACAAAATCATATTTATATCCTAAGAATTATCCCGATTTATCATCTTTATATAAAATTACATCAAAACATGATTTATTATTTAAGTACAAAGCAAAATCAATTGATTTTATAACGGACAAAGCATATGCCGTAATGAATTTTCTTCCGGATAATTCGGATACTTATATAAAAGCACAATCCGGAAAAGTAACAATGGAAAATTCAAAAGTCAAAATTGAAAATGTAAATGCAAATTTGTTTGATTCAAATCTAAAAATTAATGGCGAAGTAAGAAATATAGATACAATTAACCCAATATATAATCTAAAAATAAATGCAAATAATATTAATCTTGAGAATATTAATAATACAAAAAAAATCAATATTATTTCAGAAAAAGTCCACTCGCAATTAGCTGAATTCACGAATTACAAAGGATTTGCTGATATAAATATAAATATTAAAGAGAATGTTCTAAATGGAATAATAAAATTTACAAAGCCACAATTTAAACATATAAAAAGTAACATTCCTTTTATATTTGATAACTTCAATGTATACATAAAAAATAATAAGATTATACTAAATGATATTTCGGCTAATATAGCAGAAATACCATTTTTCTGTAATTTTATAATATCAAATATAAATAAAGCTCCTTATTTAAAAGGCTATTTTACATCAAAAGTAACAAATGAGTTTATCAAAAAATATTTGCCATCTGAAATAGCCAATAAAATTAGTATAGCTGGTGACATAAATATTTCAGCAGAAATTAATGGTCAAAAAGACAATCTGAATATACTACCAAAAATAACACTTTATCCTGAAGCAGACGTTATGATTGATAATGTGAGCATGGGTGAAATAAGTGATAAAAGAGAATATAACGGAAAAATTAATATACAAAACAACAAAATAATAATAAACAAACTTGACTACATAAAATATATTTCATCTCAAAACAATAAAGTATACCCAATAATATTTGCCACTATGAATGGTATATTGGAAAAAAATAATAATATTATTCAGCCTATAAGATTAGACATAAAAACAAATAAAAATTTATCGGCAAAAGTACTAAATATTTTTCTTAAAAAGCCAATGTTACAACAAGGAACATTTAATTGTGACTTAAGATACTTTATTGATAAAAGAACAAAAATAGCCAGAATAAAAGGCAATATGGATTGTAGAAACATTGATATTCCCTTGTTTGACACTTTAGTGAAAAATATAAAATTAAAAGCTAATGGAAAAGACATAAACCTAGTACTATTTGGTTTTATAAATGAATCAAAAATATTTGTAGATTCAGTTTTAGAAAATAATATAAGTAACAAAATAAAAGTTAATTCATTAAAAATCACTGCAGACCAAATAGATAATGACAAACTATTGAGAAGTTTATCAAAAGCACGTCAATCAATGAATACAAATAATGAAATTAATAATATTGACCTTTCAGGTATTAATGTAGAAAAAGGATTTTTAGACATAAAAAAACTAATAATTAAATCTTTGGTAGCAGAAAACTTCACAAGTGATTTTAATATAGATAAAAACGGCATTTTCTCAGCAAAAAACATGAATATAAATGTTGGAGATGGTAATATAAATGGAAGTTTATCATATGATCTAACAAATAGTGAATTAAAAGGAGATTTTGAGCTTTCAAATGTTGACGCTAATTATGTAGCCGAAACCCTATTTGATGGGGAAGACCAAATATATGGAAATACTAACGGGAAATTAATAATAGAAACAAAAGGCATAACAGAAGAAGATATAATCAAAAATCTTAATGGATTCGTATATTTTGATATTTCAGACGGCAGAATGCCAAAACTAGGCTCATTAGAATATCTTTTAAGAGCAAGTAATATAATTAAAAGTGGTATTACTGGATTTACAATTAATAGCATTTTAGAACTATTAAACCTTGTTAAGACAGGTTATTTTTCTAATATAAATGGAAGCTGTACTATAAATAACGGAATAGCAGAAAATATCGAAATATTTTCAAAAGGAGAAAATCTAAGTTTATATATTCATGGGAAATATGATATAAGTAAAACCCATGCTGATATGGAAATTTTGGGTAAATTATCTAGAAAAATTTCAACAATTTTTGGAACAATAGGAAATACTTCACTTAATACATTCTTTAAACTTATTCCTGGCATTTCGATGCTTGATTTTAGCAGAAAAGATTTTATTGAAAATGTAGAAAAAATTCCATCATTTACAAATGGGGATTATGATTCAAGAACTTTTCAAGCAATCATTAATGGTAACATAAATGAATCAGGATACGTTCAATCATTTAAATGGGTAAAATAAAAAGAGGAGATATCTCCTCTTTTTATTTTTATTACTCTTTTTCAGGAAAATCTATTGGTTGTTTTTGAGGTAAAGGCTTCATTTCTGAATTTCTCATATTTTCAAATTCTACTCTACGTCTTTCCATTTCCTGCTTTTGTTCTTCTTTTATTTTTGCAAATTCTTGCTTTTGTTCTTCAGTTAAAATCGATTCGAATTTTCTCATATTTTCTTGTCTATATTTATCAGCCTTTTCATTTAATAATTTTATATCAGATTTTAATTTTTCTATTTTTTTCTCTTTATTTTTTGGTGATAAAGTTGTATCACGTTTTATCCTTCTAAGTTCATGTTTTTTATCCCTCATCTGATCAAAAATCGGTTTTACCTTTTCATGATCTTTTTTTCTATTTTCTTCAATTTGCTTTTTTTGTTTTTCAGTTAAATTTAAACGTTTTTCAAATTCAGCTTTTTTAGCTTCCATTTCCGCTTTAGATGGCTTAGGACCTTTTATATGTTTTGAATGGAATTTATATTTTTTAAACTCATTTGATTTAATTTCATTTGGTCCTTTTTTTATATCATTAGCTGACTCTGGTGGTAGAAGTAGTTTCTTATCTTCAAGCGGAATTGGCTTTGTTTCATTATCATTTATCAATTCTTGTGTATAACCTATACCATAAGTAAAAACAACAAGAGATACAGTTAAGACAGTTAAAAATAAGTTCTTTTTCAAATTTAAGCTCCTTTCAGATTAAATCTTGTAATAAAATACTAAGTTCCTTGCGTGCATTAAATAGTCTGGAACGAATTGTTCCAACTGGACATTTTAATTTATTTGAAATTTCTTCGTAACTCATTTCTTGCATTTCATACATTATAATAACTTCTCTTAATTTGGGTTTTAAGGAATCTATAGCACTAATTATTCTTTTTTGTCTTTGTTTCCTAATTAATTCAGATTCAATACTTTCTTTTGTATCTTTAATTTGAATTAATTCATCTTCCTCTGTAACACTATTTTGAGAATATTTAAAATATGAAGATTTCATATAATCTCTGCATAAATTAGCAGTAATTGTGCTTATCCAACTCTTAAATTTCCCTTTTTCTTTATATTTATCTATATTTTTCCAAGTTCTTATATATACTTCCTGTTCTATATCTTCATTATTAGAACCGGTCATATTAGAAATAATTTTTCTAATATTATTTCTATATTGCTCAATTATTGATTTCAAAATTTTCCCTTACCCTATATTTCTAAAAATCCATAATCATCAACAGGCAAGCCCATTGTACTCAAATAAGATTCCTGTGCATAATTAACTTGAATGTCATAATTATCATATATTTTATAACCTGTATATAGTGAAATACCTATAAATAAAACAAAACAACAAGCAAGCCTTTTTATTGCATTTATCTTCTTCTTTTTTTGTTGTCTTAAATAAATTGGCGCTACTTCTTTTACTAACTTTGAAACTTTAATATATCTTTCGTGTTCTTTTTGACAATCAGGACATTTTTCTAAATGTTCATAAAAATTTTTCTCATCTTGAAAAACAAAGAAACCTTCATATTTATTACATTTGTTTTCATTATTCATTGATTTTTTCCTCTTTCATAATATATAACGAAGAACATTTGTAAAAAGTTCATTTTAATAAAAACAAAAGGAACCAATTTTATTGGTTCCTTTTGTTTCATTTATTTAACAATGAGTTTATTATCAGTCAATTGAATTTCATTATAGAACGTCTGAAATTTTTTCGTATAACGCTGATAAGAAATTGAAGGCATAAAGTTTCTTAACGCAAAAATATAATTCAATGTATCTGAATCAAAATTATATAAAATCGAATCTGCATCTTGGTACAATTTATTTATCTGTAACTCTTTATCTGAATCTGAAAAATCAACCGAATTTCTTATTGTATCAATTTGAAAAACAATATTGTTAAGATTATCAGCAGCTTTCTTTGCTGAATTTTGATATTGAGCCGTAAGCATATTAAAATTATTTAATCTATAACCAATCAATTCATTCTTATTTACCATTGAATTATAATCAAACTGAGCAATTTTATTTAATTGAACAATTTTAAAGTTTATATCTGCGTTAGAATTAACAAGTGCATTTGCATTTAGAATTAAAAAGAAAAAAGCAATAAATAGCAATAAAAATTTAAATAATTTCGATTTCAATATATACCCCCTTATTTTTTCAAGAAATTATCAAACGAATTTTGAACATTAATTTGCTGAACTTTGTATTGATTATATTGTTCTGGTGTTAAAATAGACTTATACATTGAATCTGTTTTCTGTTCTAAAACTTTCTGCTGAGCTTTTAGTGTTGCAAGATTTCTTTCATAAGCACTAGTGAGAAGAGAAACTTGTTCCGGAGTTTTATCAGGATCGTTTTTAACCTGATTAATTTTATTATTGTAATCCATTATTCTCGTTTCTAGAGAGTTATTTTCTTGCTTATAGTTATATTGAATTTGAGTAAGTTTTTGTTTTTGTGCAGGAGTAATATTTTCCAAAGAATCAAACCCTTCTGCAATAGCAACAGAAGAAGAAGCAAGAAGTGCCATAACTCCAATCAATAAAGTTGTTTTTTTCATATTAACCTCTTTCATATTATTCATAATCAGAATATTCTTTAGATTTTTCTTTCCATTCTTTTTCATCCATACAAAAAGCGTGATTCCAAAATCTTTCAATAGCATATGTTTCACGTTCTTCTCTATGAAGGACATGAACAATTACATCACCATAATCAAGTAAATTCCATCTGTTTTTTGTATCATTTTCTTCACCAATTGGAATTCTATCAAAATAATCCTTAACCTTTTCACGAACATACCCGGTTAAAGCTTTTACATGAGTAGATGAATCAGAAGAACAAATTACAAAATAATCTGCCAAAACAGATATATTTGAAATATTAAGTATTTTAATATCTTTCGCTTGTTTATCATCCAAAATACGTGCTATAACACTTGCAAACTTATCAGAAGAAATATCTTTCATTTAAAAACTCCATATATTCTATGGAAGAATTATAGCATATATTTTTCAAACATAAGAGTATCTATATATAATTCTTAAGGTTCTTGTTTACATTATTATTTCGACAAAGCTTTTTAAGCTTACTCATAGCACGATTTTCAATTTGTCTGATACGTTCACGAGAAACGCCATAATATGTTCCAATTTCTTCCAGCGTTTTCTTTTCGCCATTATCATCCAAACCATATCTCATAATTAGGACATTACGCTCTTTTTCGCTTAAATGATTTAACATTTTCTTAATATCACAAAATAAATTATCTTGTGTAACTTTTGTATCAGGCGAAAGAGTTGTTTCGTCAACAATAAAATCAGAAAGTTTAGTATTTTCATCTTTTTGATTTGCAGGTGACTCAATACTAATAGTACCTTGAGCCGACTCAATTAAAGCTGCCAGTTTCTGAACAGGCATACCTATTTTATAAGCAATTTCTTCTTTTGTAGGTGCTGCACCATTTTCAATTGTTAAATCGGTTGATATTTTCTTAATTTTGCTTAATGTTTCAATCATATGAACTGGAAGCCTTATAAGTCTGGATTTGTCAGCTATAGCACGTGTAATAGCCTGCTGAATCCACCAAGTAGCATATGTTGAAAATTTATAGCCCTTTGAGTAATCAAACTTTTCTGCAGCTCTCATCAAGCCCATATTTCCTTCTTGTATCAAATCAAGAAAAGAAAGCCCGCGACCTATATATTTTTTAGCAATGCTAACTACAAGCCTTAGATTAGCATTAACAAGAATCTTCTTAGCACTTTCAGAATTTTCTTCTTTTATTTTTTTTGCAACTTGTAATTCTTCTTCACTAGTCAATAATTTAATCTTACCAATTTGTTGCAAATATATTTTAACCGAATCATCAGCAACTGCAGTATTTTGTGTTTCCGGAACTTTTGGTTCCTCAACAGCAGAAAGTATATCTTCATCTTCTAAAGAAATATTATAATCAGATTCTTTATATTCATTATCCTTAAGCAGGAATTCTTCTTGATCTTCTGACATTATGCCTCCAATTAATAATCTATTATACAATATTCCCCGATTTTTGTATTATTTGCTTAACAGCTTCATAAATTACAATACTTGCAGCATTAGCAACATTTAAAGAATCAAAATTATTTAGAATTGGTATTTTTATTTTATAATCTGCCTTCTTCATAATTGTTGTAGAAATGCCTTCATTTTCGGAGCCCATAACTATTGCAAAATTCATATTGCAATAATCAATATCGTAATAATTATCTTTTGCATTAATATCCGTTGCAATTATCCAAAAGTCGCTATTCTTTAGTTTATCAATTGTAGATGAAAGGCTATTAACCATAATCAAATCTATGTGATTAATTGCACCGGCTGAAGATTTTTCAACCGTAGCATTTATAACCGCATTCCTTCTTGAGGGGAATATAACAGCATCAAAACCGGCACAAACTGCTGTTCTTATTATAGAGCCCATATTATGAGGATCCTCAACCCCATCCGTAATAATAACCTTCTTGTAATTTCCTCTTTTATATAAGAAATCATCAAGAGATGTATAATCCACAGGAGAGACATATGCAATTACTCCTTGATGAGCATAATCTTTATACTTAAGAAATTTTTCTTTAGGAATAAACTGAAAAATAATACCTCTATTTTTAGCAATATCAATGATTTGAGATACTTTATTATTTTCTTTAATATTATTCATTAATAAAATTTTACTTACACTTCTTTTTCCATCTTGTAATAATTCAAGTACACTATTTCTTCCAAAAATAAAATCTTTCATAATAATTACCATTAAACTAAATTAAGAACTTAATTTATTATACATTAAATGTTATAGTTTAAAAAAGAAATTCATTTCATTAAGTTTCTTGTCAAAAATGCAAATATAAAATATTATGGGTATAATATATAATGTATTGGAATATGGGTTAATTAAAAAAATATGTTAGAAAAACTGGGATTTAAAAAGAAAACACATGTTGGGATTTCACTATCAGCAAATAATTTTATAGAACTTGTTTGTATAGATAAATTATCCAAATCTGTTGTAAAATATTCTTCCGGAAATATTAAATATAACAACGCAATAAGGGAGATTATTGATTTTGATGAATTTGCAGAAGTTGTTGAAGGTTTGTTTGAGGATGCAGGATTAAATCCAAAAGAATGTAGTGTAACTTTAAACTTACCAAATGTACATTTTGGCATAACTTCATTGGATAATGTTTCTGAAACACCATTTATAGTTGAAAATTTACAATCAGAGATAGAAGATTTATATATTTTCAAAAGAAATGAACCAATAATTTCATATTCAATTTTAGATAGTGCATATGGAAGAGATAAGAAAAATATTATTTATAGTGCAATACAAACAAAAGTAATAGTTAGGATAATAGAAATTTTTGACAATTTGGAAGCAGAACTTGTAAGAATTGATACTTCATATTCTTCAATGCTAAAAGCAATACAGTTCTGTGATAGATTCAATAAATATGTACAAAAAGAAGAAAAAACAGCAATCTTATTGATTACACCAAATAGTTGCTGTTCTTTCTACCTAAATGGTCCTACTCTAATAGACTGTATTGAAGAACCATTAGCAGTTAAATCATTTTCAACAGAAGAGGTATATTCAACCATATCGAAAATAGCGACAAATACGATATCAAAGAATAATCCTCAATCGTTTTTAATAATAAGTGAAACAGATGAAGTTAACTCTGAGTTATTATCTCAAAGACTTGATTTTCAAGGCGAAATTGACTATATAAATAAAAGTATCAATACAAATGAACAATTTATAGATGTATCAGGTTTTGGTACAGATATTGATTCTAATATGATTTCATATATGACAATTGAAGCAGTTGGTGCAGCAGTTGCTGATTATGATGATTATCCACTAAATATAAATTTTCTACCTCCTGAACGTATTAACGAAAATTTAATTCAAGTTGGAGAATATGAAGTAGATTTATACAGATTTATAACAGTATTAGTAATTACATCAGTTGTTGCCGCAGCAATAGTTTGTATTATTTTTACAGCTATATTATCTACTAATGTAAATACTATGCAAGGTCAGAATTATTCAGCAGAAAAAGAAATTGAAGTATTTAAAAAAACAATAACTACAAATGAAAAAGCACAAAAAAAGGATGTTTTACCAATATTAACAAAAATACTTGAAACAAACAAAAGTATCCTTGATGTATATAGTGCTTTATCAACGGAAATACCTGAATCTATATATATTAAAAAATTCGTTACAAATGCAGATGGTGGCATAGGTATTTTAGGTGAAGCCAAAACAAGTGAATCTGTTCAAGACTTCGTAAAAGGATTAAGAGAAAAGAATAATGATTTGATGTTATCAAAATTATCAATAAACTCTAAGGATGATCCGGTTCCAGCAAAAATTCCAAATGGATTTACATTTGAGATAAAAACATCAAAAATTGATGTTTCATTTGATAATGAAAATATACTGGAAACAGTAATACAAAATGTTCCAAACAAAACTAAAGATACACAACAACAAAGAGGTAGACGTAGTTCATCACCAATGACACCACCGCCTTACCCGGTAATTTAAAAGAATAAAGGAATTTTATGAACAAGAAAAATAAACAACTGGTACCTATATGTTTTGCTTTAGCAGCACTATTATTTTTCGTTATCATATTTGTTGTTCTAAAGCCAAAATATGAAGAATTTGCAGAAATGAAGCTCAGAGCTTCAAAAAATAATGTTGAAAGAGAATCATTAGAAGAAAAAATAAAAAAAATCGATGCCGAAAAAGAAGCTGAAAATTTAAAATTAAAATCATTAAAGCCAATATATGAATCTACTTTGGAATCTTCAACAGAAAATCTTGGTATTTTTGGTAATATGTTTGAAGAAATTATAAAAAAAGCACAAAAAAATGGTCTTATGATCCGTTCAATAGAATATGATATGAGACCTGCATTAGATCCTATTTACCAAGAAAATCCAGAAGCATATAATGCATGTGAATTAAAGTTTTTCTTTGTTGGTTCATACACACAATTGCAAGCTTTCTTATCTGATATGAATAATAATTTTAATTATTTAACATACATATCAAAACTTGATATTACAGCTTTTACTTCCAATACAGATTATCTTTTAATAAATATATCTATTACTTTATACTCAAAAAAAGCAGAACAAAGTAAATAAAAAACTAAATTTAAAACATAAAAATGATGAATTATTAAATTCATCATTTTTTATTATTTAATTTGAAAAGAACATTTACTACATTGAGCCTTTGGATGTAAAGCAATATTATTTTCTAAATCAAGAAGACGAACAACTTTGGTAATAAGTTTAGCAGAACATATCGGACATCTTAAATTTTCAGTTTGACCATCCAAGATAGCTTTCTTAACACTATTTATATATTTATCTGTAATAGAGTCATATGAAACTAATAAAATTCTTTCGTATTCCTTAATCTCAGACGGATTAATTTTGAGCCCTTTTGCAAGTTTCTGACGTATTGTAGCAGGAAGAAATAGGTCTTTACCTGATTCAATATCTTCAATTTGTTCGACAGTCAAACCAGACTTTTTAGAAAGTCCTTGTACAGAAAAACCCGCTTTTTCACGAGTTTCTCTTATAAATTCAGCTAATGATTTAAGTCCAGACATTATACTCCAACTTTTGCCTTTTTAGCTTGTTCAATATCATTCCAAAGAGCAATCAAAGTACTTGCAAAGAATATGCTTGAATAAGTACCAATTGCTATACCTAAAATCATAACAAGAACAAAATCCTTAGTTGTAACGCCACCAAAGAAATATAGAGCACCTAATGTAATTAATGTTGTCAAAGAGGTATTTATACTTCTCGCAAGAGTTTGATTTACAGAAGCATTAACAATTTCGTCATAAGTAGCTTTTTTAGAATAAAATTTCAAATTTTCTCTGATTCTGTCAAAAACAACAATAGTATCGTGAACGCTAAATCCAAGAACAGTTAAAATTGCAGTAACAAATAAACTATCAATGTGAACTCCATAAAGAAGTCCAAGTATAGAGAATACACCAATTACAAAAATAACATCGTGGAACAATGCCAAAAAGGCGACTATTGCGAATTCAAAATGAAATCTCAAAGTTAAATAAATAACAATAGCTAAAAGAGCCAAAACAACTGCAATCATAGAATTAACAAATAATTGTTTTCCAAGTAGTGGACCGACAGAACTTGTCTGTACAATTTGAGCTTCAGGATAATCAGCAGTAACTATTGAAGTAACAGTATCAATTGCTTCATTTTGTCCATTATCAGAGAACTGTGTTCTAATTGATAATATATTTTTAATAGAAGATTCACTATCACTTGCAACAGGTTTCAATACTTGAATAACAGGATTTTCAATATTTTTATCTGTTAATTTTGTTCTTATTTCTCCTATCTTATCAGTTGATATAGATTCATTTACTGAATACTGAATTATCGTACCACCTGTAAAATCTATCCCAACAAGTAAAGGAGTATGAGTTGGATATACTTTCATTGAATATAACATTGCAACAATACCTGGGACCAACAAAACAAAAGATAATGCTAGCCAAACCCATCTATATTTAATAACATCTATAATTTTTTTTGTGTTTAAAACACTGTATGACATTTCTATACTCCTTAAAATTAATCTAAAACACCAAATTTAGCTTTTTCACGTTTAGTTTCTTCAACAGAATATGCTTCATTTATATCTTCTTCTCTTAAACCAAATAAAGACGGATGTTTCAACTGTCCTGTACCAAACATCAAATGCATAAAGTTTTTAGTAACAGTAATTGCAGAGAACATACTTACAATAACACCAATTGCAAGTGTTAAAGCAAATCCTTTAACAATATTTGATCCCAAGAAATATAAAATAGCACAAGTAATTATTGTAGACATATTTGAGTCAAAAATACTTGTGAATGCTCTATCAAATCCTGAATTAATAGCTGTAAACAAAGTCCTTCCAGCCTTTAATTCTTCTTTAGTTCTTTCAAAAATAAGGATATTAGCATCAACAGCCATACCAATACTTAATATAAACCCTGCAATACCGGCAAGTGTCAAAGTAACAGGTACCATTTTGAAAATAGCAAATACAATTAAAGAGTATATTACAAGAGCAATATTTGCAATAAAACCTGGAACTCTATACCAAAATAACATAAATAGCATTACAGCTCCAAGACCAATAATACCAGCGACCTTACTTTTATCAAGACTATCTGCCCCCAATGTCGGCCCAACAGTATTTTCTTCAATTATTTTTGCTGGAACTGGTAATGCCCCAGCATTTAATAAATCAACTATTTTCTTTGCTTGATCATGAGTAAAATCACCTGTAATTTGGGCATTTCCACCAGTAATTTCTTGCTGTACAACGGGTTCAGAAATACTTTCACCATTAAAATATATAGCAATAGGGTAGCCTTTAAACTCTCTGGTCAATTTTGCAAATTTCGTAGCACCTTTACCATTAAACTCAAGTGTAATCAGCCATCTTCCAGCATTATCAGTACCAACTGCAGCCTTATTCAAGTCTTCGCCGGAAAGACCTGAAGCCTCCCATCCTTTAGTATCACCATTCTCATCCAATATTGGCTTTTTAAATTCAAGTTCAGCAGTTTCACCCAAAAATTCTCTGGCAAGTTTTGGATCTGAAACATTTGGAATTTCAATCAACAAGCGTTTTTCACCCATTTGCTGAACCATTGTTTCAGAAACACCAAGAGCATTTATTCTATTTTCAAGTGCAGATTTCAAACCATCCATCATATCTTGAGTAATTTTAGAAATATTCTCCGTTGTTTGTGCTTCAAGAACGATTCTGGAACCACCAACTAAATCCAAACCCAAAGGAATAGGTTTTACTTTAATTACAACTATTGAAATAATTGTTAAAATAACAATAGCCCAGAACATAATTATTTTATTTTTCATAAATATCCCCTGTTATAATGATAAATCCTGTAATAATTCTAGCAAAAAAAATTACTACTAACATAAAATAATACGTAATGTTGCAAAAAGTAAAATTGTACAGTTATCTATATACGAATGGTATAATATTTTTGTAGATAGAGGGATTAGAAAATGGTAACAAAAGAAAAAGAAAATGAGACAGTAAATATTTCTGAAGAAAGAAAAAAAGCACTAAAAGTTGCAATTGATAAAATAGAGAAAGATTTTGGTAAAGGCTCTATAATGCGTTTAGGTGATAAACCTGCTGTAGCAGTTGAGACAATACCAACAGGTGCATTATCTCTTGATGTGGCACTTGGTATAGGAGGAGTTCCAAGAGGAAGAATCATAGAAGTATACGGACCTGAAGCAAGCGGAAAAACAACATTAGCACAACATATTGTTGCAGAATGTCAAAAAAAGGGAGGCATTGCAGCTTTTGTTGATGCAGAACACGCTCTTGATCCTGAATATGCAAGAAATCTTGGTGTTAATGTTGACGAATTATTAATTTCTCAACCAGATACAGGTGAACAAGCATTAGAAATTACAGAAGAACTTGTAAGGAGTGCTGCTGTAGATATTGTTGTTGTTGACTCTGTTGCAGCATTGGTTCCAAAAGACGAAATCGAAGGAGCTATGGAAGATAAACAAATGGGACTTCAAGCAAGACTAATGTCTAAAGCATTAAGAAAACTTACAGGTATTGTAAGCAAAACAAATACAACTGTCATTTTTATAAACCAATTAAGACAGAAAATAGGCGTTATGTATGGTAGCCCAGAAACAACAACCGGTGGTAATGCACTTAAATATTATGCAAGTATAAGACTTGATATAAGAAAAACAGAAACACTTAAGAAAGACGATAAAGAAATTGGTAACAGAGTAAAAGTTAAAGTTGTAAAGAATAAAGTTGCTCCTCCATTTAGAACAGCAGAATTTGATATTATATACGGAAAAGGGATTAGTAAATCAGGTTGTATTCTTGATATGGCAGTATCTCTAGACATAGTTAAGAAAGCAGGAGCTTGGTTTAGCTATAATGATGAAAAATTAGGTCAAGGCAGAGATAAAGTAAAAGAAGTATTTGCTGAAAACCCTGCATTAGAAGCCGAAATAGAAGAAAAAGTCAGAGAAGCTTTAAAATCTAAAGAATAAAATCTTATCTAATAAAAAAGAAGTCTTAAATAAGACTTCTTTTTTATTTTTATAAAAATAATCAAATTAACCGGAAATCAGAAAAATATATTTTTTTAAAAATTGTACAATATATGTACCCCAGAAAAATACTATAAACATTGAACATAATAGTGCCGGTCCAAAAGGAATTGCAACAAATCCTTGTTCATTAACAGTTCTCTTCAATCTTGTAATAGAATCTATTGCAAAGAAAATTAGAGCAATTACAAAGACAAATACAAATAATAATGGCAAAGTAATAATATTAGATAAAACCCAATATATAACCGCCAGTAAAATAAAAGAAGTTAAAGAAGTCAGCAACTTATATTCTTCTTTTTTATATAATCCAAATAAGAATTGAGGTAATATACAAACTGCTTGTATAATAATTGCAAAAGCAACTGCAACCAAAAAATACTTCCAGCCGAGAAGAGCACCTGCTGCCGCAGCCAAATATGTATCTCCTTCTCCAAACGCACGTTTGTTCTTATTTACATAATCATTTATATCCACGTTTTCTTCTTCATTAGCTTGAGATTCTTCACTAACTAATGCATCTTTTTCATTATTTTTTTCGTCTTGATTAGCATTTTCTTCAATTTTTTCTTGATTTTCAAACTTTTCCTGTATTTGTGAATCGTCTTGTTTTTTTCTTACAAGATAATATGATAACCTTGCTATGATTTCCATAACAAATACACCAACAATCAAACCAATTGCGGTAAAGGAATAGTTTTCTACTCCTTTAATGACTAAAGAAGTAATAATAGCAAAAATAATTAATAACCAACTATGAATATCAAAAACATATTCTTTTTTCATATCTGTAATAACAATTACAATTGCAACAGATATAAGAATCCACAATAACAATGTCTTATATGTTACTCCAAAAGATAGGAAAACCGCTAAAAACAATACTGCTGTCATCGCTTCAACTATAGGATATTGAATACTTACTTTTTTTCCGCAATTTCTACACTTCCCTTTAAATGTAAATAAGTATGAAATAACAGGTATATTATCATACCATTTTATTGGTTCATTACACAAAGGACATTTCGAGGAAGGAAACACTATGGACTCCTTTGATAGAGCTCTTAGTGCAACTACATTTAAAAAACTGCCAATACACGCACCGGTAATTAGTACAAAAAAACATACCAGTAATAATTCATATACCATAATAAGCCTCTTCTACGCTCTTTCTTTTTCTGATAATATGTTAAGAAGCATATTTAATGCTTTCTTTAATCTTCTTGATACTTGCATTTGTGAAATACCAAGTTTTAAAGCAATTTGTGTCTGACTCATATCTTCAAAATAATTCAACACAATGACTTCCTGTAATTTTACATCTAATTTTTTTATAGCATCATTTATAAGAATCTTATCTTCTTGAAAAGACTCCAAATTATAATGATTATCATCAGCAATCTTGTCGAACAATGATAAAGATTCATCTGCACCTGTAGAAATTACTTGATCAAGAGAAATTGTCTGTTTTCTTCTTTCAACATCAATAACCTCTTTAATTTTACCGACAGAAGTACCCAATTCTTCAGCCAAAACAATTTCAGAAGGTTCATTCCCCTGTTCATCTTTTAATTTTTGCATCAGTTTATTGACACGATACGCAAGTTCATAAATTTCTCTGGGTGCTTTTATCATAGAAACTTTATCTCGCAAATAATGTCTAATTTCACCTGTAATCAAATAAGTAGCATAAGTTTTAAAATTTTCACTTACTTTCGGATTATATAATTGTATTGCTTTCACAAGTCCAACACTACCAACCTGCATTATATCTTCCACAGGGTCTGTATTCCTTCTTGCAAGCCCTCTTGCAATTTTCTTAACCAAAGGCATCGCAGCTAATGCTATAATATTTTGTAAATGCTTTTTTTGTTTTTCATCTTCTGTAGACTTATATAATTTTAGCCACTGTGCTATTTCTTCATAATTAATGGTATAATCAGCCACTTATTCAACCTCTTTTTGCCTTTAAATTACTTGTTTTATTCCAATTATAACAATAATTATACCAGTTTGAATGAATAGGGCAAAATATCATTTATATAATATAAACTAAGACCCGATTTTTCATTTTCAAGTATAATTTCTGTATTATAACCTTGAGAAAACTCTTGAATCCATTGTCTGCATGCACCACAAGGAAAACATAGCGAAGATTTTGGTGAATAAATTGCTATTTTTAAAAGTTTTGATGTTTCACCTTTTGCTATAGCAGTTGATATAGCATTCCTTTCCGCACACAATGATAATCCATAACTTGAATTTTCGATATTACA
Source organism: Candidatus Gastranaerophilales bacterium (assembly GCA_944323945.1). The sequence goes on along the minus strand of CALUUL010000005.1, from coordinate 25,389 downwards.
TCCTCTATAATACTTACCACTTTCAAACAAAGCACAAGCACCTACCGGAAAACAAGAATATGGACAATATGCATTTTTTGAAACTTCTTTAGCAAGAATTATAAGTTCATCATTAGATATCATAAGAGATTCCTTTTCTATATCTATTTTATATTCAAATCAATACTAATAATATAGTGTATTTGAATGATATAATATTATGTGTTTACAATAGTTAATCTATTTACCATTAAAACCATAAGTTATATTATTATATATAGTAGTATATTTGAAATATAGTTATTTAGAATATCGGGTGCCATTTGGAGGAATATGACTGAAAAGATTAGGATTTTTGGCGGAAAACAATTAAAAGGAGAAGTATCCATAAGTGGTGCTAAAAATGCTGTATTAAAGCTGATGGCTGCTGCTCTTCTGGTAAAAGGAGAAAGCAAAATATATAATGTACCCGAATTAACTGATGTTGTTATAATGCTAAATGTTATAGAACAACTAGGTGCTAAAACAAAATATAATAAAATAGAAAAATCAATAACAATTGATGCAACAGATTTAACAAATGTTAGGGCTAGTTATGAACTTGTAAGTAGAATGAGAGCTTCATTTGTTGTTCTAGGCGCTTTAGTTGGAAGGTGTAAAGAAGCTGTTGTTGCTTTGCCTGGCGGATGTGCCATCGGAGAAAGAAAAGTTGATTTTCATATTAGAGGCTTAGAAGCACTTGGAACAAATGTAAAAATAGAAAACGGATATGTCCATGCAAAAGCCAAAAAATTGACTGGTACTGATATATATCTCGATATTCCATCTGTTGGTGCAACTGAAAATATAATGCTTGCTTCTGTATTGGCTGAAGGTTCAACCAGAATTCAAAATGCAGCTCAAGAACCTGAAATAATTGATTTAGCTAATTTTTTAAATGCAATGGGTGCTGATATTGTTGGAGCAGGAACATCTGAAATTGTTATTAACGGCGTAAAACAAGAGAATTTACATCCGATAGAATACACAACAATTCCGGATAGAATTGAAGCTGGAACATATATGGCTGCATTTATCGCAACTAAAGGCAAAGGTATAATACGAAACATATTCCCAAATCATTTAACTTTTTATACTTCAAAACTAACCAAGATGGGAGCAGAAATTAAATTACTTGACCCAACTTCAATTGAAGTAAGTTGTAAAAAAAGACTTGAAGCAATAAATGTAATTACGCAGCCTTATCCGGGCTTTCCAACAGATTTACAATCTATGGCTATGGCACTAGCTACTGTGGCTGATGGAGTAAGCATAATAACCGAAAGTTTATATGAAAACAGATTTATGCAAGTACCGGAACTTCGTAAAATGGGTGCGGATATTCATCAAGAAAGGAATCATGCTTTAGTAAAAGGCGTGAAAAACTTAACAAGTGCTAATCTTAAAGCTTCGGATTTAAGAGCAGGAGCGTCTTTAGTTATTGCAGCACTTATGGCTGATGGCGAAAGTACTATTGATAATATATATCATATAGATAGAGGTTACGAACTTCTTGAAAATAAGTTTAGAATGATAGGAGCAGATATTCAAAGATATAATGAAGATGATTCTGTTATTGTTAACCAAAATAAAGGAAATTTAAGTGAATCACAATTATAAAAGATGGTATGATCATGATCCGGTTTTACTTGAAGTAATTAATCTACTTCAAAACTACCAAAATGAATTAAAATCTCAAGCAGAAATATTTTTAAAAGAAATAGAAAAAAAAGTATCAAAAGAAGCCATTGATAAATTTTATGAAATGGTTAGACCCAAAGTATGTAACCGTTGGTATGATAAAGATCCAGTTATTTCTAGAACCGTTGAACTTCTAAGAGTTGTTCCTCCTGATGTTCAAAAAGCAACAGCACAGAACTTTTTAAAAGCACTTAAAGATATGGGCGTTTATAAAAAAGAAAGTATTAACTAATCTAATACTTCTCCGGTTACAATATTAACTCTCATTGGTTTGAATAATTTGACATATAAAATTTGTCCGTCTTTTGCTACAAAATCTCTGCCCTTTATAATGTTCTTTGCAACTTTTTTTACCTTATTTGATTCAACTATAGTTGCTTCATATTCTGCAAGTCCTAAAATTCTTGTAAAATTTTTATTATTATTAGTTGCTGATAATTCAAATACAATATCTCCATTTCTAATAAAATTAATTGCTTTTGTAGCATCAAGAACTTTTCCGACAAGAATTATGTCTTTTGACAAAAGTATATGATGTTCATAATCAACTATATTATTTACAAATCTTGCTTGGAACATTTGCCCGGGAACTACATCTTCAGAACTTAACTGTCCAATTACCATTATAGGTAGTATCGTATTGGCCGGTAATGTTACTACATCATCAATTCGCTGAACATTTTCAACAATTATTCCCTCTCCTTTTTTAGGAGACTTTTCTGCCTTAATTCTTTCCTGTATATAACCATCCGTTATTTGCTTTAATCTTGCTAAAAATACTGCCATTTGTGCTCTGTTAACATATTTATCATAATCAAGATAACGCTCACGAGGTGGTTCTTTTGCTATCACATTAAGAACTTCCGCTTTACCTGCAGTAACCTTAAACCAATCAGGAATTTCATCAAAATCATCAAACGAATTTTGCAGTGCAATAATTGCTTCTTTCTTAGTAATATCTTCTGACTTTAATATATTTACAAGAAATGTTATCACCTCACTTCTTGTAATATAATCATCCGGATAAAAATAACTATTATTCACAGGCTTCAATATATCAAGATTAACTGCTCTTAGTATATAATTCCATGCCCAATGATTATTATCTACATCCTCAAAGGAATACATTGTTTCTATAGGAATATTTTCTTGCCCAATTGTTTTTATAACCATCGATGCATATTCAGCTCTTGTTACTAATTTCTGTGGTAAATATTTATCATTAGGATAACCTGTAATTATCCCCATATTAGTTAAACTATCTATCTCTTTATATGCCCAAAAACCATGTTCTATATCTGAAAATTTTAGAGCTTCTACCCTTAAGACTGAAATCATAAAAGAAAACAAAATGATTATTTTTATTATATTTTTTCTCATATATTATTAATTCCTCATGTGTATTCTATCAGATTTTTTGCTTTTAGAAAATTTTTAAAAGAATTTTACTAGCAAATTTTTTTTTTTTAGATTTTACAATAGATGTGTGTTTATTATTTTATATAAAAAGAAAGAGAGAGTAACACGAATGAGAATCACACCAATTTCTATGGCAGCAAATTATGCTAAAAAATCTGTAAAATTCGGGGAAAAAGAAAATGGTTTAAAACCACTAATTAAAATTGATGAAGATACTCCTGATGATAAAATCGTATCTTATGGCACTTGGGGGTCAAACTATGTATATCCTATAACAGCTGGTCAAATAAGAAACATAGAAGCAGATAAACAAAAAGATTGTAATGAAACAGGCAAAGAATCTACTGAAGAATACTATAAAAGAAAACTTTATAGCACAGAATGGACAATGTAATTAATAACAAAAAATAGAACCAAGAAAAATCTTGGTTCTATTTTTTTGTTTCTTCATCATCTTTTTTATTTTTATCATCTATTTTATGAACTTTTTTAGACTTAATTTTTTCCGCATAATCTTCATCATCTAATAATAGATTTTTTCTTTTATTTTGAAGAACAGAAACAACATTTAAAAGTGCAAGCGAATTTAAAGACGCTCTGAGTTGCATACTTCTATCCACAAAAGGCTCTTGACGAGGATTTTGTGACTCATCACCTTCTTGCATAAAATATTCGGTTCCTTGACTTGCACGGTCATCAGATGTTTTAGCAGCAGTACCTGATATATCTCCACTCTTAAAATTTATACCACCACCAATTCCCAACGCACCGGCCGACCTATTGTCAACCACTTACATCTCTCCTTTACCTTATAGGGAATCTGATTTATTATATATCATTTTTAAGTTTTTAACAACTCAACAATAGTACAAAACATAAAATGAATTTTTTTTGCGACTATAAAAAAAAATTGTTACTTATGTTAAATTTTTGAATATTTCTGGTGTGTTATTTTTTTGCACTGCTGAAAAATCAAGCATTGCTCTTTTTTGCAACTCTTCTTGTCTTTTTGCAGCTTCAACCTTTTTTTCTGTAACAGAACGATTATACTTAGGAAGTAATATACCAAGCATAACAATCGAAAATGCAATATCAGCAACTCTACATATATTTCTTAAATTTCTTGTTTTTGTATTTGCAACTTCTGCTGCGGATTTAAGTTCTGTATTCTTAATCCAATTTCCGAGTTGTTTAGCTCTATAACCTGCTTGCGAAAGTACTTTTTTTCCATAAGAAGCACCTTCCTCGAGAATAGGCTTTGCAACCTCTTTCTTTCTATTTAATAAAACTATATTTTCTCCAAATATTTGTTCACCATTTTTTGTTTTTGAAATAGCTTCAATAGCAGAAGCAACACCTTTTTTCACATAATCACCAAGAAAATATAGTCCTGAGAATGAAGCAATATCTCTAACTGTAGTTTCTCTTAATTCATTTTCATCTTCTGCTCCAATCATTCTACTTGCAAATGTAGAAGCAGCTATCCAACGGCATTGATCCATCGTTGGGAAAATGCCGGAAAATTGAAACATTCCTATTGATGGCTTTTTCATCATTGACATTGCAGCTATTCCATACATACCTATTGCGGCCGCAAGTTTTTTTGCAAAAAACCCTTTCTTTTCTTTTTCGTCCATTTTCTGGGTTGTATCTTTTTTCCCAAAATCTTTATATATAGGTGCTCCCTCTGCTTTAAATTGTCTTCTTGTTATAGCTCTATTTATTGTTTGTATACTCACTGCTATACCAATAACAATACCCATACCTATCAAACTTTTTTTATTAACAAAGGTTTTTAGAGAGGATCCATATTTATCAATTGCATTTGCAACTTTTTCAGATATTTCAGGCTTAATAATATCATCTGCTGTAGCACCTACCGAAGACAATGTCTTCTTCTTAACACTTTCAAATTTACTGCCTAAATCTACAACATCTCTTAATGTTTCTTCTAAATTTGATTGAGCCGTTCCATTGAATCTTAATATACTTTCAGCTTTTGTTAATCCTGCCAACTTTGATTGTGCCTGTTTTAACAAATTTTTCCGTTCTGAACCGGAAGACGAAATTGCTTTAGTAATATTAGAAACTGCTTCTTGATATATAGGTTCAGAAGCTTTATCAGCATATTTAACCCAATTTTTTCCATCTAATCCTTCTAATGACCCTAAAACCTTTTCAACATATACTCTTGTCTTATCATCAGCACCTGATTCTTGTGCTTTTTTATATGCACCTTTCAATTTTTCTATTGAATCACTATTTGCCCAAGAACCAACAACATTAGTACCTTTTAACTGGTTATCTTTTGGTAAAATACCCGCTAAAGCTTTCACAACCAAACCTGGCATTAAGCAATTAACAAAAAGACCCGAAAATTCTCGTCTGCAAGTTTCTAAAGCAGCGGCCAAGCCAGTTTTTAAATCAACCAATGTTCTTGGTATGTTTGTTGAAACTGTATCAACAAAAGATACCTGTATCATCGCATTCTTATCAAGAATACTAAAACTTTTATCTAATATATTAAAAGCTATATCCGAAACACCACCACTAAAAGTCTGCTTCTTTTCACTTCCTTGTGGCATAGCTTTTTTATTTGTTTGCTTTTGCTTTATATATTTCAGATTATCTGAAGTTTTATATCTATCTACTTGCGATATTCTCAATTTTTACATACCTTATAACATGCTCGACCTTTGCAATCATACCAAGTTAAAATTCAAAAACAAATTTGTTTGCGTTATTAAAATAATATTAATTTTTAATATGTATTTAAATTTAAGCATTTTACACATTTCTAGTTATAATTTTTATAAAAAACATACCTATATTTTTAAAAAATGGATTTTTTTCATACAAAATCCACAAAATAACCTTTAAAAATTTCAAGTTTACATTTTTTAACTCAATTTGACAAAAATAATAATTTTTGGTTTTCATGTAATTGTAGATATGATTTATAAAAAATGAAAATACAGCCGATTAAAATTTTTACAAATTCATATTGTAATAAGGCGAGACAAGAAAATAATTCTGTTTCGACTATTGCATATAATACAAATCAAAACAAACAATTAAGTAATAATTTCTATTTCCCTGTTAACTTCACTTCATCTAAGAAGAGAACTTTCTCTACGGACAAAAAAAATCTTGCAGAAAAATCTGGTGATTTTGTTATATCAAAGCTATCAGACATTCCCTGCCCTGCTTGTGGAAAAAAAATGCTCAATCAAACAAAATTTGATAAAATTGCACAAGAGCTTGCATCTCTTCCTCCGGATAAATACCTTGAGTGCCTTGGTAAATATACTGAATATATGAGACCTGTTGAAGAAAGTGTTTATAAAGAAATTTATAAACTTTCTCAAAAAAATGGGAACAGTAAAGATATAAGAACTCTTCTTGTAAGTTTAAGAAATGCTAAGATGCCTATATTACAAGATGTTCAGATGCGACAAATCAAAAAAATGCGCACTCTAGCAAAATCTCTTCCAGAAGATGAAGCAAAAGTTTTATATAATAAAATTGATGATTTGCAGAAAATTATCAAAAAAAATAATACTACCGCTCCATTTAGAAGAAAAATAATGATCGATAGAATTAGTAAAATAAAAATTCGAAATCCAAAAAAATATGAAAAATTACAACAGATAGCTAAAAACTTCCCGACTTCATCCGATATGAATTCTGCTTGGATAGTAAAATACTCAGGTAAAAATAAACAAAATGTTGATTGGGAATCTTATGATATTGCACTTAGATTCCTATACTCTTCAGTAGCAAATACTGACCACATAATTGCTTATGATATAGAAAATAATCATGATGACATTAGTAATTATTTGTCAATGCATAGTGCCTGCAATTCACAAAAAGGAAATAAACCTTTCCTTCAATGGTTAAATGAAGATAAAAAGAATAGAATTAAATATTTACAAGACTATTTTGAGTCTGTAAGTGAAATAATATCTTCAAAAAAAATAAAGAAAAAGAAATATAAAGACTACGTTGCAAATGCAACGCAAACAATTTTTGAAGCTTCAAAAGGACAAGTAAAATTACCTGAAACAATAGTTGATCCAAAAGCATACTTCCCAGAAAACATATAATGTATTATGCAATAACATCATACGTTTTTATTGTTTGACTTGCTGCTTTTGTTTTAGATGTATTAAAATGAAACAATTTTTTTGGTGGATGGTTAGGAGAAGTTTCTGCAATATCAGGATCTCGAAGTTTATATATTTCTGCAACCCTATCATTCAGTGTTTTTGGAGATTCTTTATACAAAGATGCTGCATAATCCATTTCAGGATCCTTTACCCCATCAGAATTTTTTATCCAAAATTTTGCGGCTATTTGATATGCATCTTGTTCTTCTCGAACCGATGTATAAGGATCATTATCATGTGCATGTACCGATTCATGAGATAAATATGCGGCTATAACTTGTGGTGCTGCATATATATATGAATTTGATATTGTTATTGTATTCTTATGATTTTCATATTGAGCAATATTCTGAGTTCCACCCATTGATGCTGTTTCACCAAATGTTACAGCTACATCTTTTAGTCCTTGCATGTATTCAGGAGTCATATACTTTATTGTCATATCAAGTGCAGCACTTAAATTTTTTTCTGCTTGTGCAACTTTCTCTGCTTGGGCTCTTTCTGGGGAATAAATACTTAATATATTATTTTTTGTTTCTAATATACTTCTATTTGCTAAATCATTAGATGAATCTAGAGAATATGCCTGTTCAAAACTTTTTAATGCTTTCTGATATAATCCTGCTTGCCTTTGCGTTTCACCTAATTCTATCCACGTATCAACATCATCTGGTGTTTTTTCTAAATATATTTCATAATTCTTTTCTGCTGATGCATAATCTTTTAAATGGAATTGGGCTTTTGCAAGCTTTCTATATACTGTATTCTCTTCAGGATTTAATTTATTTGCTTTCTCATATGCACTTAAAGCCTCTTCAAATTTATTTTCATTAAGAGCCTTATCTCCTTGTGCAAGAATATCTGAAATATCACTTCCTGAAAAACTTTGTGATACATTTCTATTTATTATATTATTATATTTTTTACACGAGGGATAAGATAACACTGAAATCAATATAAAATTCCTTTTGTCTGTCTATAAAAAATAAAATACAAAGCTTTTTTGATAAAAAAAGGTTATTTATGAAGAAATATTTCATAAATAACCTTTCTTTCAATTTATAAACTTAGAATTCTTTGAATTGCTTCATCAGGTGTAATTGTTTCAACATTATTTGTAGCTCTGGTTTTAAATTCTACAAGATTATCTTTTATTGTTTTTCCAACCGTAATTCTATAAGGAATACCTATTAAATCAGCATCCTTTAGTTTTACACCGGCTCTTTCAGATCTATCATCGATTAAAACCTCTACATTTGAAGATAAAAGCCTATTATAGATTTCTTCTGCAACTCTCATTTGTGTTTCATCCTGATCACTTACTGGCACAACAATAACTGTATATGGTGCTATTGACAATGGCCATTTAATACCAAATTCATCGTGATGTCTTTCTACCGCTGCTGCAGCAGTCCTAGATATACCAATACCATAACATCCCATTATAAATGGTTTCTCTTTTCCGTCTTTATCAGTAAATGTAGCATTCATTGCTTTAGAGTACTTCGTTCCAAGCTTAAAGATATTACCAACTTCAATACCTTTTGTAACTTTTAAAGGAGCTCCACAATCAACACATCTATCGTTTTCTTCAACAAGTCTTATATCTGCAATTTTTTGAGGCAACTCAACATCTACACCCCAATTAGCACCTACTAAATGCTTGTCATTTTGATTACAACCTATTACAAAATTCTTTAAATCTTTTACCGTTTCATCTGCAACTATTTCTATATTCTTTAATCCTTTAGGACCTATAAAACCTGCTACGGCATTAAATCCACTTGCAGTCATTATTTCTTCAATCTCATCATTTCTTGCTATTCTTATTTCATTTCCAGCAAATACATTCATTAATTTTGTCTCTTCTACAGTTCTATCACCCCTAATCAATGCTAATACATATTTGCCATCTACAACATAAATTAATGCCTTACATATAACACTTGAAGGAATATTTAAAAATGCAGCAAGTTCTTCTATTGAATGTGTATTTGGTGTATCTATAATCTCTGCTTTCTTAAATTTCCCATCTGTCTCTACTTCATTTAATATTGATACTGCATGATTTGAATTTGCACTATAACCGCATTTTGTACAATAGAATACATCGTTTTCACCTGCATTATTTTCGGCTTCTTCATTTACCAAAACCATAAATTCATGAGAAACACTTCCACCAATCGCACCTGAATCTGATTGCACCATTTTGGTTTCTAAACCACATCTCTCAAATATATTTCTATATGCTTGTGCCATAATTTCATATGATTTATCCAAACCTTCCTCATCAACATCAAAACTATAAGCATCTTTCATTATAAATTCTCGTCCTCTTAACAAGCCAAAACGTGGTCTTATTTCATCTCTAAATTTTGACTGAATTTGATATAAATTAACAGGCAATTGTTTATATGAACGAATCCCCTCACGAGCTATTGACGTTATAACCTCTTCATGTGTTGGTCCAAGACACATTTCTCTACCGTGTCTGTCTTTTAAACGCATTAATTCTTTACCATAAACATCCCATCTGCCAGATTCTTGCCATAATTCAGACGGCTGTACAAATGGCATTAGAAGTTCTTGGGCACCAGATGCATCCATTTCTTCACGTACTATATTTTCTACTTTTTTTAATACTCGCCACATTAAAGGTAAAAAATTATATACCCCATTTGTTAATTTTCTTATATAACCGGCTCTTACTAATAATTTATGACTTATTACTTCTGCATCAGCAGGAAATTCTCTTAAAGTTTGTACAAAAAGTTTTGACATTCTCATATGAAATTTACCTCTATATGTATTTACAAACATTATATTAACACAAAATTCATATGAGTTATCAAAGTATATATTTTACCAGATATTTACTTGAAAGAACGTTCCAATTCTTTTATCTCTCTCAATGTCTCAGGTAAAATTTGTTCAAACGTTTCTACTACTACCGGATCAAATTGTTTACCTGATAATGCCTTTATTTTCTGAATTGCTTCTATTGGTAATACCTGATTTCTATATGCTTTTGGCGTCACCATACTATCAAAAGCATCAGCTACTGATATTATTCTTGAACCAATTGGAATTTCATCCCCTTTTTTGCCATATGGATATCCATTCCCATCATAAAATTCATGATGATATTTGATTATTTCAACAACATCTGATAATTGTTTGATATCATCTAAAATACGAACACTATGAACTACGTGTTTTTTTATTTCATCATATTCTTCTTGAGATAATTTTTCTACTTTTGAAAGAATATCATCTGATACTCCAATCATACCTATATCATGCAAAAGTCCTGCAAGTTCTATTTTCCCTGTCGTTGTTTCACTTAAATGAAGAGCTTTTGCTATTTTTACTGCATAAAATGTAACCCTTCTGCTTCTTCCTAATGTATATGAGTCTTTAGCATCCAATGCTTCTACTATTGCAGTTATAGTCCCCGCAAATAACTCTTTTAAATCATTAACCAATGCTCCATTATCACTCTTCAATTGCCAATATTCTAATGCATTTTCAACTATCAGCAATAATTCATCTGGATTATATGGTTTTTTAATATATCTATATATCTTTGCATAATTAATTGCATCAATAAGTATTCCTGCATCTGTGTATGCAGTTACAAGAAGACGCATTGTATCAGGAGATATTTCACAACTCCTCTTTAAAAATTCAACACCATCCATCTCTGGCATTTTATGATCTGATAAAATACAATGAAAATTTTCTTGTTTTAACATTTCTAATGCCATTAATGGAGATGTCGATTTCGCTATATCATACTTTCCTCTTAATGTACGATATAATAATGCCAAATTATCAGGCTCATCATCTACTATTAATATTTTATACTTATCCATCAGCTTCTCCAGTCGTGGCTACAATACTTAAATTTTCTCTATCTATATTTATCGGAAGGGTTATAATAAATTTAGTACCCAAATTTGGCTGAGATTCAACCCTAATATCTCCTTGATGATTTTTTATAATTTTATAAGTTATAGAAAGACCAAGCCCTGTTCCTTGCCCTACCGGCTTCGTTGTAAAGAAAGGATTAAATACTTTTCTTGATGTTTCTTCATCCATTCCAATACCATTATCTTCTATTTCTATAACTAAATTTTTCTTTGATTTATCTTCTCCTATTCTAATCCATATGTCTCCGTGATCTTTGATTGCACCTACTGCATTATCTAGAATATTCATAAATACTTGATTTAATTGTCCACCAAATGCCTCAATTTTTGGTGGATTTTCCATGTATTCTTTATGGATTTCTGCTTTATTTTTTATTTTATTATGCAATATGTTTAAAGTTGTATCAATTTCATGCGGTACATCTACATCTGTTATAGATGCTTCTTCCATTCTTGAAAAACTCTTCAAATCCTGAATGATATTCTTTGCTCTATCAGCACCTTCCTTACAGCTCTTTATTAAATCAGGTAAATCTGATTTCAAAAATTCGTAGTCTATATCTTTTTTCAAATTTTCAATTTCTTCTTTTTCCTCTGGTTTCAATGAATCAGAGTATTTTGCATATTCTTCAATAATCTGAATTAAATCATTTGAGTAATTGCTTAAATGTGTCATATTTCCATAAATAAAATTAATAGGATTATTAATTTCGTGCATAATTCCTGCAACAAGTTCACCTAAAGATTTCATCTTTTCTGAATGTACCATCATTGCTTGTGTACTTTGCAGTTCTGCATATGCACTCTTTAACTCTTTTGTCCTATCTTGAACTTGGGCTTCTAATGATGAATATAATCTTTGAAGTGCATTTGTCATCATATTATATGATTGAACAAGCTTATTAATTTCATCATATTTTGTATATTCTAATCTGCCTGACAAATCTCCTTTTGCAACTTGTGATACCGTTTTTTCCATATCTGATAAAGGCTTTGATATACTCCTTGCCAATATAAAAACTACTATCAAACAAGCAAAAAGTACTCCGCAAAATATATTTTTTGCATACTCTACAAATTTATTTACATACTCTGTTGTTGCAGATGGGACAATCAAATAAATATCATATAACTTATCTAATTCAAATTTTAATGAAGAATCTTTAATAAAGTTTCCAAATTCATCTTTCTTATAAAATGGTAATGAAAAAGAAATAATACGATATTTTGATACTGAATATTTATCTGATTGTTTTAATTTAAATGTATACTGATTGGTTTCATCTTTTATATATGAATAATTTATTGCACTTTTATCTCTATCTTCATTATCTAAAGTAGTATATACTTTTCTACCATTATGATATGCAACTAGTAAATCTTGAACATCATAATTTTTCAAAATACTGTCATTTATTCTCTTCTGAAGTTCAGGTAAATTAGCCTCAAATTCCTGTGCTGTTTGTTGCTTATTATCAAAAACATCCAAACTTGAAATAAAATCTGTAGGAAGTTTATCTTGCATATTCTTTATTGTAGCATATGATGCAACGGTCAATGCCAATGTAACAACTATAATTGTCGCCAACATTACTATCATAATATTTGACATTATTGTAGACTTAAATCTTAATGAAAACTCAGGTCTTGGTCTTATACTTCTTTTCTTTTTTGAACTACCCTTACTCACAACTAACACCTGTCTTTATAAATAACTACTATGTATATTTAACAATATTTTTTAGTGTTTTACAAGTTTATTTATTACTGTTTTCAACTTGCCTACGAAAACAATATTGGACTAGAGCAATTCTGTCATAACTGCTTATTCCTTTAAATCTGCCTGAAGATATAAACCATTTATTATCAATCTCTATTCTTATAGGTTCAAAAAACATCTTTAGTTGCTTATTATCAATATTTAGTACAATTTCATATTCATTTAGAAGTTTCAATTGTTCTTTTGTTTGAACTTTTAACCCTCCTGCACTGATATCAATAATTTTCGCTGTTATCATATCATTATTATCAACAAGCACTATTTCCTTTTCCATCTCGACTCTGGAATATTGTCTTCTTTGCAAATATTTATAAGAAATTGGAAACCAAATTGAAAGAATATCATCTTCTATATTTTTCACAATTGTTTCAAAATACAATTGACCTTTATTTGTCATTGTAAATAATTCTACTGATTCATCAATTTCATATTTTCTTTTATTTTTTAGTTTAACCTTAAAACAGTCTTCACAAACATCTACAACAGTACACTGTTCTGCATTATCAACACTTCGTGATAAAATATAAAATTCTTTATTTTCTGTTATTTCATTTCTCATAATTTTCAATCTCTAAGTATTAATTTAGCTTATCTTTTATAATTTATCAATAGATTGCTTTGGTCCAACTATTGTAAAGACATATGGCTTTGAAAAATATTTATTTGCAGTTTTTATTACATCTTGAACTGTTATTTGTTTTATAAGTTCAGGATATTTTTCTATAAATGTATAATCTTTACCACTTATTTCAAAGGAATTTACAATTGAAGCTTTATCCATATTAGTTTCTAATGACAAAACATAATTGCCAAGTAGTTTATCTTTCGCTTCAGAAAGCTCTTTTTCCGTAACAAATTCTTTCTTTAATTTTTCTATTTCATCAAATAATCCATCTTTTGCTACCGTAATATTTTTTGGATTTGTTGCAATATAAAGTGCAAAAACACCTTTATTTACATTCGCCGAAAAACTTGAACCCACTTGATATGCTAGTCCTTGCTCATCTCTTAAATTAGTAAATAACCTTGAACTCATTCCTGAACCAAGCATTGAATCAATAACTTGTAATACCGCCCAATCTTTCTGATTATCAACTCCATCTGTTAACCATCCTAAAAGTAACCAAGATGCTTGAGCATCTTTATTAATTCTTACTATTTTATTTTTCTTTAAATCCTTAAACTTGTATTTGTAATCAGAAAATGACACTTTAGCACTATTACTATTCTTTAATATTCTTGAAAAATAATTTATAAATTCTTGATTATCAACATTTCCGTTTATAGTAATAACTACGTTATTTGCAGGAAAAAGATTTTCATAAAATTGTACAATATCTTCTTCCTGAATTGAAGATAATGTTTTTTGTAATATCTTACCTGTATTACCATAAGGTGTTCCCTCCCATAATGCGGTCCTAAACTCATCAAAAGCTAACGATTTCGGTGTATTATTTCTATTCTTTATTGAATGTAGCTTATCTGCTTTTACTCTTTCTATATCGTATGAATCCAAAGATGCTTTGGTTGCAATTTCTTCAAAAATATCCAATGCCAAATCTTTTTCATTTTTTGTGAATTTTGCAGCTATTCCGAATGAATCTCCACGAGACGATGGTGCAATTCTTATACCATTTTCTTCTAATAGTAAAGATAATTCTTGATTTTTATATTTTTTAGTTCCTTTAAGCATAGTTTCTGCAGTTACGATTCCTATACCAGGAATTTTTTCCAAGTTATTTCCACCCTTTGATGACATTTCCATTGCAATAATATCATTTGCAGTATTTTGTGTAATGATTAATATTGCTCCATTTTCCAGCTCATATTTTGTTGTTGTTTTATCCTGACTTAATACCTTTGCAGTATAATTTTGAGCAGGTTGTTTTTCTACATTAGGCTTTCCTTCTTTAGATGGTAATATTAAAGACACTACAGAAGAATCAATATCAAGGTATTCCTTTGCAACTCTTTTTAAATCTTCTGCAGTAACTTTATTTATGTTATCTAAATAATTTTTGTAATACGAAGTATCATTTGTTAATGTAGCTGTATAACCAATAGCTGATGCTATATTTGAAACAGATTCTCTGGAATAAAAAGTATCTCGTTCTATAATATTCTTTGCTTTTTGTATTTCTTCATTTGTAATTTCATTTCTTTGAAGTTTTTCTATTTCAGTGAAAATAGCATCTTTTAATCTTTCTATGTCTTCTGTTATATAATTTGCTGAAACATAGAATATAGAATCATCACGCATTGAAGAATGAGAAGCTGAAATCGAATGCACCAATTGCTTTTGTTCTTTTATATTTTTATATAAACGAGAAGATTTACCCTCTCCAAGTATTGTTGCAAGCACATCTAAAGCGTATGAATCCTTACTTGTTATTGGATGGCATCCTTTAAATCCTATTAATATATATCCTGTTTCAACATTCATTTCAGCTTTTGTTTCGATTTGTGCCGATGGTTTTTTATCAAGTCTATATTTTGATACAGATTTCTTTTCAGCAATATCTATAGGCTTATTAAACTTTGTTTTAATCAAATCCAAAGCTTTCTGTGTATCAACATCACCAATTACCACTGTTGTCATATTTTGTGGTGTATACCAAGTATTATAAAAATCAAGAATTTGTTCTCTACTTATCGTTTCTATTACTTCTTTTGTACCTATTACATCTCTTTTATATGGATGCACTTTATAAAAACCTTTAACCATATTTCTATATAATACAGTAGTTGGTCTGTCATTATTTTTTGAAATTTCTTCTATTACAACTTTTCTTTCTTTCTCAAGTTCTTTCCTTGGAATTAAAGGATTTAAAAGCATATCGGAATGTAAATCTAAAGCAAGTTCAAAATACTGCGATGGTATTAAAATATAATAATGTGTATAATCTTTGCTTGTTGCAGCATTTGTAATTGCACCTTTTGATTCTAAAATTTGATCAAACTCTTTAGCAGGATGTTTTGATGTTCCTTTAAAAAATAGATGTTCCAAAAAATGTGCTACTCCGTTATTTTCATCTGTTTCATTAATGGAACCTGTTTTTATCCAAGTATCTATTATTACAATAGGATTATCGTGCACTTCTTGTATAACAACATTATGTCCGTTATCAAGTTTAAAACTTGAATAATCAGCGGCATTACACACTAAACCAATAAAAACAAATGCTATAACAAGTATAAATTTTTTCATTATTTATCCTCTAATTTATATCCCCAATATTGATATTATACACTAAAACGAAACCTCTCTGACAACAATTAAACTAACCTTTAAGAACAGTTCTTAACAAAGAGCTCAAAAATGTAAATTTACAACTTACAAATATACTTTATATATTTATAGAGAAAGACTATACCTTATATGCACGAAATAAGAATAAATCAAAATCTACATTTATATACAAGCAAGATTTCCGGGATAAAGAATAGTAAGCATCAGAATAAACAAACAACCATTCCGAAACAAATTTCATATGATGAATTTACTTCCAATAATAAATCAGATTTAAGAAAAGATTTTGAAGAGACAAAAAAGCAACAAGGAATAATAGGAAAAGCCTGGGATGGTATTAAAAATATATTCGGTATGAAATCCGGTTCTAAACATATTGAAGAAGTTATAAAACAAGCTGAACTTGGGAAAATTTCTACTGAAGAAGCACAAGAAGCTTTAAATAAATATAAAGAAGGACAAAAAACTTGCGTTGATGTTGTAGCCGACTTAGCATCAGGCATATTAGCGGTCGGTGCATTTGCATTAGCAGTACCTACTGGTGGTGCATCTTTAGCTGTAGGTTTAGGCTTAGCCACAGCAGTTGGAGCAGGAGTCAAAGTAGGCATTAAAGCTGGTGATTCTTTAGCTACAGGTAAAGAATATAAAGGAAAAGATTTACTATACGATACATTAACAGGTGGAATTAATGGATTATTGGCACCTATTACAAATGGTCTTGGTAATACCGTAACAAAAACTATAGGTCAAAAACTCGGATTAAAAATCCTTAAAGAAGGTGCAGAAGAGGTAGCTGAACAAACTATCAAACAAGGTATTAAGCACACAGCAAAAAATATTATTCTAAACCAAACAATAGATGTTACTGGAGGCACAATTGGAAAACGAGCATTAGCACTTGGTGCGGGTATGGCTGTTGATGGAGCTTTAGGCGGTGCTTCTGACAATATGTTAAGAGCAGGATTAAATGGCGAGAATGTTATTGAAGCAGGTATTCAAGGTGCTATAGGCGGAGCAATTCTCTCTCCTGTAATTGGAGGAGGATTCAGAGTTGCCGGTAAGGCTGGTAAATCTTTAAACAATAAAATAACTACAAAAATCGTTCTCCCTGATGGAATAAATACAAAATTCAAACAAGGACAAACAGGTGACTGCGCACTTTTATCTACTATTGATGGTATGATGAATAACCCCAATACCTCTAATACATTCAAAAAATCTATAACAAAAACAATAAACGGGGACTACAATGTAAAGATTGGAGACAAGATTGTAAAAGTATCAAAATCTTCACTCTCCGATGAAATGTTATCCGATAAAACAGGTATAAGAATTTTTGAACAAGCATACAAACAATTAACTGGAGATATTGATGGCGGTTTTGCCGAAGTTGTTGCAAAACAATTCGGACTAAATCCTATACATATAACAAATGAATCAATTACTGATGAACTTCTTGATAATTTAGCAAAAAACAAAAATAATACTGTCCTTTCTTTAGGAACATTAGTTGATACAGATGGCGCTATTAGTCCAATCGGTAATCAAAGACACTATTTTACAATAAAAGATATTGATCCATCTAAAAAAACAGTTAAATTAACCAGCCCTATTGATACTTCTAAGACAATAGAATTATCTTATGATGATGTAAAAGCACTCGGAATTTCTATAGATGGCGGCTGCATAGAGAATATGGATTTACCAAATTCAATAAGGAACTCTGATGATGTATTTTTCAAAGGAATTGAGACTACCGCAATAAAAGATGAGATAATAACAAAAACAAATTTAAGCGAAACTGATATTTCAAATATTTTAAATAAACTGAAAAGAACAATATCCTTAGATGATATTTCTGCAACATTGGAATTTCATGGTATTTCTGCTGATGAATTCGCTTCTGTTTTCAAATATAAACTCAAAGAATCCGGCAATAACGAAGAAGCTTTTATAGCTGTCTTAAATACTTTACAGAATATATCTAAAATAAGAAATAATCCAACTTTTGAACCCTTTAATCTATCATTCAGAGAAATTCAAGAACTACACGATGCTATCAATGCTTTTGACTTAGATACAATACAAACAATACTATACTTAAATAATGAATCTGTTTTTGAACAAATACAAGACAATATTGATTCTCGTATATATGAAAGTAATTTGTTAAACACAATAAGAACCATTCAACAAGATATTGTAGGATTTCAATATTACAATCCTAACGATATTGCCGAAGTTACAATCAACGGCAAGACAAAGAAAATATTTTTCCCTAATGCAGACAAGATAACACCAACCCAACTACCAGATAATATAGCTGATGATTTAATCAAAAGTAATCTATTAACTATGGATATAATTAATAAGCTGGAACAATTCAATATTGAATTACCTGCGACAGGACATTCTAATTTAGCTATATCAAGTGGTAAAAACAAATCTGTACTTAAAATTAAATATTCTATTCAAGATTTAATTGATAAAGCAAAAAGCAAAGGAATTGATTCACTATCAAGTCACGAAATTCATGTTCTAACAGATTGTTTTGATACATTATACAGATCAACAAAAGATCCTCAATTCATTAAATTAGTGAATAGCATAATAAATGATAAAAATAATAATCAACACCTAAGATTAATATATGCTTACATAAAAAAGATGAAAGAACTAGCACAACCAATTTTGAGAAAATATAAAGTCCAAATAGAAGATCACGCCTTTATGAGAATGTTGGACAGAAATTTAATCTCTGTTGCAGATCATAATAATAATAGAATATTATCTTTTGAAGAATTTATAGAACTTTTATCTTCTAAAGTTAAAGATACTAAAGACAAGGAACTATATATACAAGAATTTCACAACGGGAATATAATTAAACTTTTATTAAAACCCGGAGATAAAGGAACTATAACTATTGATAGCATAATGCTTCAATAGATAATATTATTCTAAATAATAACGATTCTTAGGCTGTGAAGTTTTCATATATTTAATTATACTTTTTTCTATAAGTTCATCTAAAGTTCTGCCTTGCATATTACCATTTCTATAATTTTCACAAGCAGTATCAAGCTTTTTTATCAATGATATTTCAGACGCAAAGTCTTCTGAAAAATCAACCTTATCCATACCATTTTCCAGACGTGAGTATAATAAAGAAGCTCTTTCCTGATATACATCAACAAACATATTCGTTGTAAGTTTACCTTTCATATATGTAGGAATCACAGAAAGAAGCCCCTTAACAACATCTGGGAATGCCATTGTATTATTATTTAAATTATTTGCTATATCATCTATATTTATACTTCTATCTACTTGTGAATATATCGTTTCTTCCATCTTTGCATCTCTCATACTATCACTTTTTTCAAATACATCCATACCTTGAGCACGTTTAAAAGAAGGTGATAACTTGCTATTAATTATTGGTCTATTAACATATATACTATTAAAAATATTACTAATCATTTTAATTATACCTATTTACAGCGAAAAAACAATCAAGATCCACAATAATAAAAAACAAAAAAAATACTTTTTGCTAATCTTTATAGTTGAAAACAGGAGATATAACATCTCTTACATCAACTGTATCAGATACATTCTCTATTATCTCACAAGAATCTTTATATGCTTGAGGCGATTCATCTATATGGCTTCTATTAATTCCGCTCGAATATATTCCTTCCATTGATTTTCTATATTCTTCAAACGAAATAAACTGAGCTGCCTCACTCCTTTTGTACTGGCGACCAGCACCATGAGGCGCAGTATTATTCCATTCCGGGTTTCCTTTTCCTATACCAAGAATACTGCCATCTCGCATATTCAATGGAATAATAACTTGTTCACCCAAATTAGCGGATATTGCACCTTTTCTTATCATTCCATCATTAGAGATATAATTATGTATACTTTCAAAGGATTCTTGTTCTTTCCATCCCATTCTCTTCATAATTTCATCAGCAATAACTCTTCTATTATATTTTGAATACTCTGCTGCTAGTCTCATATCTTCAAGATAATCCTTTGCTTCAGAACCACTAAGATAAGACAAATCCCTTATCTTATATGGGTTTTGTTCTCCTGCTATTGTTTGATGATAATTTGCAACTTCTTTACCAAAATGTCTTGACCCAGTATGAATAACTAAGAAATATTCACCTTGTGTGTTTTTATCAATTTCTATAAAATGATTTCCACCACCTAAAGTACCTAACGAATTTAGAACTTTTTCAATCGGTTTCTTATATTTATATTTACATAAAGCAGCAGCTTTATTATAAAATTCTGAAGGTACCCTTTTCATACTTGATGGTTCTTTCGAATGCGAAGCTGATACATATGTTTTGATAACATCATCTAACTTTTCAAAATCTATTTTCTCACATTGTGGATCAAACTTTACGCAAAGCATACCGCAACCTATATCACCACCTATAATATTAGGAATAACTTTTCCATTTATTATTGGTGCACTAAATCCAACAACTGAATTTTTTCCGGCATGTGTATCAGGCATTATCCTTATTGGTGTATCTTTAAACACCGGATGATTACAAAATTCCCTTATTTGGTCTAAAGTTTGATAATCAACATTTGTCGTATATATTTTTGCTTGAGTTTCTGAGCCTTTTATTCTAATAGACCTTTCGAATGTATCACTTTTTTGTTTAAAAGAGGGTATTTGAGAACATTTTTGTTTATTAGTAATTATATTACAAAACACTCCAGACATATTAACATTCATAGCATTTTCCTTTTTCTCACGAATATTTAAATTCTCAAAAAAAAAGGAAAATGCTATTTATATATACAATTATTAAATTTTGTTAACTTGCATCTGAAATCTTACTCATTACTTCTGCTATTTGAACTGATAAATCTACTTGTTTAATTTTATCTATAGAATTTTGCTTTTTAGGTACACTATTAGTTACAATAACTTCTCTAACCGGAGCATCATTTAATCTTTTCATTGCTTCACCATTAAATAAACCATGTGCAGCACACACATAAATTTCTTTTGCTCCTTTTTGTTTTAGTAGTTTTGATGCTTCAACTATAGTTCCTGCTGTATCTATAATATCATCAAATATTACACAATTTTTGCCTTTCACTTCACCAATTAAGTCTTCAGCAATCGCTTCATTATGTGCTTGACGGTGTTTATATACTATTGCCTTATCACAACCAAGAGCCTTTGCTAACTTATCTGCTCTTTTTGTTCCACCCAAATCAGGACTTACTACTACTAAATCACTAATCCCTTTTGATATAATATAGTCTTTCATTAGATCCATAGATTCTATATGTGTTACTTTCATTGAATTAGGTGCAAACCCTTCTATTGCCAGCGTATGCAAATCAGTCGTAATTACTTCATCAACTCCCGAGGTTTTTAGTAAATCCATATTTAATCTTGCGGCAATAGGTTCACCTTTTTCAGTCCGTTTTTCCTGTCGTGCATAATCAAAACTTGGTAGAACCGCTATTACTCTATCTGCACCTGCTCTTTTTGCTGCATCTGCTTTCAAATATGTTTCCATCAAATTATCATTTACATTAATTCCTGATGCGGGCATAATATATACATCTTTACCTCTGACATTTCCCGCTATATTCACATAGGTTTCGCCATTTTTAAATTTTTTTACAACTGTTTCTGTAGGATCAATTACTGTTTTCTCTTCAATTTTACGTTCTAAATCCGTTGGATTTGATGACGGAATAATACTTGCCTTATCAGACAATTTTGATGGACCTTTAAAACAAAAAATATCCGCACCTTGAGTTTTTGGTGCGGACATTGAAATATTGCTTCTCGGGGTATTATTCTTTTGATGATTGTAAAATGGTTTTCCCAAAGCTGTAATTCTCATAAAACACCCTTTTCTTTTGTTATTAATACTTGCTAGTAAATACATAATAATTTTATATTATTTTATATTTTCGAACAAATTATAAATAAAATGTAAACTTTTTGAATAAATAAAAATCATCTTATTTTAATATTATTCATTCTGACAAAACATTTTATGTTCTGCGTTTATTGTAAATATTATGAAAAATATTTCTTTTAAAGCAAACATAGTTGTTAATAACAATCTATATAATAAATTGCCGGAAGGGACTCCAGTTAATTACACCGACACATTAATATCTGAATATAAAAAGTTTATTGACCATAGGGTTATAAAAGAAGTTACAGAAGGTGATACTATTGAAATATATAAAGCTCCTTACAACAGAGGCTTTGCCATTGGTATGAAATATTATAGTGATAAACTTGAAGAACCCATTGAAAGTGGAATTTATACAAACAAGAAAATACCACAAATAAATGCAGGGAGTTTAATCTTTCAGACAATACAATTTTTAATCATCAAATCAGGTATTGAACCTAAATTTTTTGAATCACACCAGAAATCTTTTGAACGAGCATTAATAAAACTTCATGATGACATTAAATAAAATAAATAAAATGTAATTTACTTAAAAACAATATATTTCATCTTTTGTTTCAATAACTTTAAAAATTCTCCAATATAAACCGTTAAAATAACTCCAATAATAAAATAAAAATAAGTTGTTTTTAGTGGAAAATAAAACCAATATATATCCTGAGAATTTTTCACTTCAAAAGGTATTCCTTTTATATAAAGTAATAAATATGTAATTATATTAAAAACTAAAAGATGATTTGCCATTATATGATAGCTATTTTGTCCTATTTTATGAATAAAATTCCAATTTTTTAAATATGGATAAATAATTTCTATTATAAATAATGATATATATATACCTGTTAAACTTGTTAAAATAGCAAGACAAGGATTGTAGAATTTTCCCCAGACTAAAAGATAATGCAATCCGATTCCATCCAAAGGTGAAAAATCAGTATTAAATAACCACAATATACATTGTAAAATTATAACCATATAAACAATTTTAGGACTAAAAATATTTACCTTATCTTCAATATTCTTTTTATAAATATATCCTAAATGCACAAAAAACAAGGCAAAAAAGCTCCGAACAAAAGGTAAAATAAATATATTATCAGAGTATTTATCACAATTTGCAGCTATGAATGTAATTAAAAAATATATAAAAAATCTTATAATTGGTTTCATTTTTATATAAGAGAATACTTTATATATAAATAACGTTATAAAAAGACAAGGTACAAACCACAATGGTGCAATTAAATCCAATTGATGCCCTGTTAAAAATGGCATTATGATTTCATTATATAAATTAACAGGCTGTCCCCAATATTTACCAACTATATGAGAAAGAAAAATCGTAATACCTATATAAACAAATTCATACAAAAAATAAGGTAATAAAAGACTTTTGATCCGTTTATTAATAAACTCCCTAAATCCATATTCTTCCTTAAACAAAATACCTGCAATAAAGAAAAATAAAATCACTTGAAAAGAATAAGGTGGAAATATTGGAATTAATGAAAACTCCAAGTGTCCTGATACAACAATTAAAATTGCCAACGCTTTCAAAAAATTTATTTTATTATTATATCTTTCTAACATAATTTAATTATAGTAGTTTCCTTTACAAATTTTTCTTAAATTTTCAAATTTAATATCCTTAGTGCCAAGTAGTTTTGATTTTATATTCTTTATTTCAATATATTCTTTTTCTTTATTTTTATTATCTTCTTTAATTAAATATAAATTATATAGCTTATAATGATTACATAATGAATAAGCAGAATTTTCACCATAAGTATAATTATTAATTATCAGCGATTGTTTTAAAAGGTTTAATGCTTCTTCTAATTTATTTTCTTCAATATATATTTCCGCTAAATTTTGTTTGAAATAACTATTTAATTTACTTATTTCTATAATATATTCTGTTTTTAATTTGTTATTATCTGGAATAGGAACAAAATCAGGCAAAGATGGAGAATTTAATAATAAATATTCTGCATATTGTTCAGCACGTTTGTATTCTCCTTTTTGTTTATACAATTGAGATAGATTATATATAATTTTCCAGCTTATATCATTATTTTTTTCTTTATATTTAGTAATTGCTTGTTCAATAAAAATAGCAGCTTCTTTAATATTTCCCTCTTCCAGTTTCAATCTGCTTAGTTTATTTAGTTCTAACCATTTACTAAAAGAATTTTGATTGTAAGCTTTTTGTTTTATTGCAAGAGCTTTATTGTAAAAACTTTCTGCTTCTTTAAATTTGTTAAGTTTTAATTTTATATCACCCAAGTCTGAATATATTGTTGAAAGATTCTCATTATAGTTATCATAAAAAACAGATGTTTTTTTATTTTCAAATTTAGAAATCGGTAAAATATATTCTTCATATATCTTTTCTGATTCATTAAATAATAGTTGATTGTTATAAAAATCTATTAACTTTTGTGCTGATAAAATCATTAAACGGGGGTTTTTGTTAATGAAAAATGTTTGAATATATAAATTATTCTTTAATAAATTTTCTACTTGAATATTATTTCCTTGTTTGGAATATATCTTCGATAAAAGATTAGTAGCATTTAAACTAATTATATTTATATTAATGATTAATATAATTATTATAGTTATTACAATTGGTATAATTACTTTCTTTTTTTTATGCATAATTACCTTCATGAAAATTTTTAACCCAATGTAACATCAAAAAGCTCATCTAAAAATATACAAAGTTTTAGAAATTCGTATATTAAATATGCCAATCCAGAATTGTATATTATTATGTACAAAAAAGGATGAAGAAATTTAATCATAAGTTTTGAGATAAAACTGAAAAAATATATGCAAAAAGTTAATGCAAAAAGGAAATATAATATATGTATTTCCCCAAGTCCTTTTAGAATATCATACAAAACAGGTGGCATTAAAAACCATACTGAACTTGGCGTCTTGCTCGGTGTTACTATAATATATAGTATCTTGACTATAGCAAATACGGTTAAAATTCCATATGAATATAATGTAATTTTGCCTAATTCTTCTAAATTATGAGCCCTTTTGTTTAAAAATGTATATACACTCATTATAAAAAGCAATACAGGTATATATATAAAAAGAAAATATTTCTTTAAAACATAAGTAT